>JANNKI010000110.1:0-6548 GCA_031396225.1 bacterium
CTGAGATCACTCAGGCCGGAGAGAGCAGGGTAATCGCTCAGCGCATCTCGACGGAGGGTGAGTTGCAATGGGGGAACAGCGGGCAGATTGTATTCAGCAGCTCCTCCTTGCAGGATCTGCCATCGATAGTCTCGAGCGGCGACGGTGGAGCGTTTGTGGTCTGGCGCAACGCAGGTTTTGCCAACCCGCGAATCTGCGCTCAGCGACTGGCTCCGGATGGGGCCAAGCTCTGGGGTGTGAGCGGGATTCGTGCAGCGCCCGTCGGCAGAGACCAGGGCGCGCTTGCGATTGCAGAGGGGGGAGGCGGCGAACTGCTCATGCTGTGGCAGATGTTTTTCGAGAGTGTGGACTACGATATGTTCATCCAGCGTTTCGATGGTTCGGGCGCTGCTCAATGGCAGACAGACGGGTCGCGATTGCCGACGCAGAGCCAATCGAACGACCGTGCCCACATCGAGGGTGATGGAGCCGGCGGTGCCACGGTGGTATGGGAAGGGGTCCGCGGCGGCACTGCCACGATCAACGCCGAGCGGATCAACCGCTGGGGCTTTGCCGGCCCCCTACCCGCCAAATCGGTTGCGAACTCTGTGTTCCTTTGGTCCCCGGCCCCGAACCCGACTGATCGTGCCGTCACCATTCGTGTGGACGTTCGGAGTACGATGCGACTGTCGCTTGATGTCATTGATATCGCCGGCAGGCATGTGAAGTCGATACTGAGCGGCGATGTGACCCCGGGACTGCATTCCTTTGGATGGGATGGCAAGGGCGACCATGGAGTGCTCAGCCCATCGGGCGTCTACTTCGTCCGTTGTGCGTCGCAGAGCGGCAGTCTCGTGACAAGGGTTCAGCTCGTTCGTTGATGGAACAACTTGGAGCAGCCGCAAGTCTCACGGCTAGCGAGGTAGGCGGCGTGAGCACGATGGGGAAAGAGAAGTAGGGCGCATCATCGGCTGGCGTCTTGAAGGCGCCGAAGCTCCTGCAAGTCCTGCTCAAGCTCCCAAATCTCGCCCCGGTCTGCCCAAATGCAGTTAGCTTTGGCCCTAAATGACTTTCAGTGATTCGGAATTAGCCAACAACGACCTGCGCTTGAAGACGTGAAACCTCACCTGCGACTCTGGGGTTATCCGTAGCGAACCCAGAGGCAAGGAGGTCTCACGGTGAGGCCAGGGATCCGGTTGAAGCGTCCCGCCCGCAGGCGCGTTCAGAAGCTCGATCATCGTAGCCGCAGTGCCGACCAGCGCATCCGTTGCCGGGTGGTGCTCAAGGTGGCCGCAGGCCTGAGTCGTAACGCCGCGGCTCGGGAACTCGGCTGTGCGCCGTCGACGGCGGTGCGCATCGTAGCGCGGTTCCAGGTGGAGGGGGAAGCGGCCTTGCTGGACCGGCGGATCGAGAACGGAACACGCAAGATCGACCCGGACGTGCGGGGCGGTGTGTGCGAGATCCTCGAGGGCACGCCCCAGGACCACGGCTTCACGCGCCCGACGTGGACGCTCGAGATCCTGCGCGCCGTGGTCGAGGCGGTGCTTGGCGTCGTGCTGTCGCTCGGTTCGCTGTGGACGATGCTGCGGCGACTGCGGGTCCGCTGGGGTCGTCCGCGCCCGGTGGTGGCCTGCCCGTGGCGCGCCGCGCGCCGCCAGCGGCGCATCGCCGCGCTCAAACGGTTGGCGGCCACGGTGAGTGATGCGGTCGTGGTGCTCGCCGACGAGGTCGACATCCACCTCAACCCCAAGATCGGACCGGACTGGATGCTGCCGGGTCGCCAGCGGCTGGTGGTGACCCCGGGGAACAACGAGAAGCGCTACCTCGCCGGGGCCTACGAGCCGCGACACGAACGCCTCGTGTACGTCGCCGGGGAGCGCAAGACGAGCTGGCTGTTCCTGCACCTGCTGCGCGCCCTGCTCGAGAGCTATCGCAGCGCTCGGACGATCCACGTGATCCTCGACAACTTCGTCATCCACAAGAGCCGGGTCACCCGGGCCTGGCTGGCCGCGTGCGGCGAGCGCCTGCGGCTGCACTTCCTGCCGCCCTACTGCCCGAACGAGAACCGCATCGAGCGCCTGTGGTTGGGCCTGCACGCCAATGTCACCCGCAACCATCGCGAGAAGTCCATGCGCGCGCTGATGACGCGTGTCCACGGCTACCTCGCTCACCGCTTCGACACCCAGCGCACCCCACTCCGTGTCGCCTGATGCCGAATCACTGAAAGTCATTTAGACGGGATATTCGTAGCGGAGCGGGAGCCCCCGGCGCAGACCGTGCCGGGGTCTTCTGCGTCCGGGGACCGGCCCGGTGGACACTCTGCCGCGCCCGGTGGATTCTCCCGGCTCATCGGAGGTGACTGATGCCGCGATTGAGAGCCGCCCTCGCCCTGCTGATCCTGCTGGACGTTGCCTCAGCGCACGGCGCGCAGCTCGATCGGGCCGGCGCCCTGCGTCAGTACATCGCGCGCGCCCCCATCGCAGGTCGCGTGCTGGTGGTGGACGACGCGGACCGCTTCCGACTCGGCCCGCACGGAGAGCTGAGCGCGGGCCATGCGCGGCTCGCGGAGTTGCTCTCGACGTACGGCCTCTCGCGGGGTGCTCCGCTTTGGCGTGTCACCGCCCCCGCTTCGCCGCGGTTCCTCGTGCTCACGAGCTCGCGGCCGGACTTCGATCCGGTCGCAGTGGCTGGGAGGCTCCGCGCGGCCGGCCTCGTACGCGCCGCGGTCCCCGACCTGCGGGTGCAGCTTCACGTGCTGCCGAACGACCCCGATGTGCCGGTCCAATGGTACGTGGAGGACGGCGGGTTCGCCGACGTCCGGCTCCCCGCCGCCTGGGGTGTGGAGCAGGGCTCGGTGTCAGCGCGCATCGGCATCATGGACACGGGCGTGGATCTCGGTCACCCCGACCTGGCGACCAAGATCTGGATCAACCCCGGCGAGGTACCCGCGAATGGCGTGGATGACGACGGGAACGGCTACATCGACGACGTGAGCGGCTGGGACTTCGGCGATGCCGACAACGACCCGAACCCCCATGCCGTCCCGGATCCCGCCACGTTCGATGTGGACGTGGGTTTCCACGGCACGTTCGTCGCCGGCGTTGCCGCAGCGGCCACGAACAACGCCGAGGGCATCGCGGGTGCGGGCTGGAACTGCGCGGTCGTCCCGCTCAAGGTCGTGAACTCGTCGGCCGACATCACGCTCGCGGCGATGACCGAGGCATTCGGTTACGCCACCGCGATGCAGCTCGAGGTGCTGAACATGAGTCTCGGTGTCGCGGACTCGACCGGAGTCGCGGAGTATTTCCAGGCGCTTGTGGACGCGGCGACCTCTGCGGGCGTGCTGTGCGTGGCGTCCGCCGGCAACAGCGGCACCGACAACCTCAACTACCCGGCTGCCTGCAGCGGCGTGCTGTCGGTCGCCGCGACCGACGACCTGAACGCGCGCGCGTCGTTCTCGAATCACGGGCCCACGGTGCGCATCGCGGCGCCCGGCGCCGCCATGTGGTCCGCGCTCTGCCAGAACTACCCGATCGACGAGTTCAGTCTCCTGTTCTACGAGGTCTTCTTCGGCTGGGACTCGTTCCGCCCGTATATGGGAGGCGACGGCACCTCGTTCTCCGCCCCGCTTGTCGCCGGTGCCTGCGCGCTGGTGCGCTCGCGCCACCCCGGCTGGCCGCCGCCCGTCGTCCTTGCCCACATGGTCGCGACCGGCGACAACGTGGCCTACGACCAGCCCATCGGACCCAAGCTGAACGCCTACCGAGCGGTGACGGAACAGGTCGTGGCGGTGGAGCCGGGACCGGCGCCCGTGGCCGGGCTCCAGATCGCGCCCAACCCGTTTGTCTCCGATGCGATGATCCGCTTCGATCTTCCGGCCGGCGGCCACTCCCGCCTGCGCGTGTTCGACTCGGCCGGCCGATTGGTGCGGGACCTGGCCGGCGGCAAGCTGGCCCCGGGGCCGCAGGCCGTACGCTGGGATGGCGCCGATATCCGGGGACGCCCCGCGAGCGCGGGTTTGTACCTGGTGCGGCTCGAGACTCCGGCCGGGCAGTTGGTACGAAGGGTCGTGCGGATCAGGTAGGGGTTGTGGGATCGCGCGTCGGTGGAGTCAGTCGGAGCGCGCCTACGACCGCGCGAGCTCCTCGTTCACCTTTCTCGCTCCACTATTGGCGTCGACCATGCCCCAGATCCACAGTATCGGAGTGGTGACGAAGCCGATGAGCACGAACATCGCAGCCCACGAGCAGGCATAGAGGACGATGAACAGCACACCCTTGCCGATCTGGCCGTTGTAGATCTGTCCGAGTCCTGTGACGAAGAAGGACAGTATGATGGCGATGGTGGGGTTCTTGTAGAATTTCGGGGCCTGATCCGTTGCGGCCATGGAATCGCTCCTTGTCTCCAGCGCAGGCGGCTCGCGGGGTGACCGCTCGGAGGGTCGACCGAGCCTCCGCAGGGTAGCGCTCGGGCGGGTGGCGCGAAAGCCGGATTCTTCTGTCGAGGCGGGCCTAGCGCTTGCCCTTGCGCATGGGGACGAACCGCACCGGGAGAAGCACCGTGTGCCGCACGCGTCCCTCGGCGTCCTTCTCGAGCAGCGTGAGTTCTTGGACCTCGCCCTCGCCCCCCACCGGTACCACCAGCCGGCCTCCCGGGGCGAGCTGCGCCACAAGTGCCGCCGGCATGCTGTCGGGCGCCGCGGTCACGAGAATCGCGTCGAACGGGGCTGCGTCAGGCCAGCCGAGGTAGCCATCGCCATGACGTACCTGGACGGCGCCATACCCGAGCCGTCGCAGGCGTGACCGCGCGCTGTCGGCCAGCGCCCCGATCAGCTCGATCGTGTGGACCCGGCAACCGATCTGGGCCAGCACCGCCGCCTGGTAGCCCGAGCCGGTGCCGACCTCCAGCACGTTGAGGCCCGGGCGCGGGCGGATCGCCTCGGTCATGACGGCCACGATGTAGGGCTGGGAGATCGTCTGCCCCTCCTCGATCGGCAGCGCACGATCGTCATAGGCAAGCGCACGATGAGCGCGCGAGATGAACTCGTGCCGCGGCACGACACGCAGCGCGGCCAGCGTCGCCGAGTCGCGCACGCCCTCCGCTGCGATCGCTCGCACCATCTCCAGGCGTCGCTCGCGATTCGAGGCGGAGTGCGAATCGGACGAACAGGCGGCCCCGGATCCGACGAGGAAGCAGAGCGCGACGACAAGTGTCGCGGCGAAGGGGGCCCGCTTCGCACCCGAGGGACACCACCTCATGGCGACACCGACCAGCCGAGGCCCAGCGTCCCGTGCACGGCGAGGTTCGGGACCCGTGCCGTGCCGTCCGCGATGGGCACGCTCGCGTTCGAAAGCGTGAGCCGCACCTCCGCGGTGGCGCGAAGCGGGCCCTGCAAGGTGCGCGAGTGCCCGAACAACGCGGCGACCGTGGGGCCACTCACGTGGTAGCCGGCTCGGAACAGGCCTCCGTGCTCGTCGAACCGGCGGCCGCGCACCTCACTCTCGGAGTGGGCCACCACCGCGCCCACCCCGCCTCCGTACCGCCATCCGCCCCGCTCCGCGAGCCGCTGGAGCATGACGAGGTTGTAGCCGTGCGAGATGGCGAACCGTCGCACCTCGGGCGGTGGGGCCTCGAGGTGAAGCTTGTGGTGCGTGAGGTCGAGCGCCCAACCAGCGCCCTCGCGCCACCGACTGACGCGCCACCCATAGTAGATGGGGAACTCGAGCGCGTTCGTCCGCCAGCGCGCGGACAGGCGAAGGTCAGGGTGTCCCTCCTGCCGAAGCACGACGGGGAGCGGCGCGTTCCAGGCGCCGCCGACGCGTGCCTCGAGCTGCCAGCGCGGCTCGGCGTGGAGCGCGGGGGCATGCGCTAACGCGATCACCGCCGCGACACCCAGCACGCGAACCATCCTGTGAGCCGCCTACGCGGCTGAAAGTCTCCTGCGACGCTTATCTCGGAGCGTCACCTCAGCGGTGACGCCGGTCGCAAAGAGAGCGCGAAACAGAAGATCGAGTGTGACACCTCGTGCGCCGGATTCGAGCTTCGCAACGCGTGACTGGCTTGACCCCAGCCTTCGGGCAAGTGCCGCCTGTGTGAGCTTCTCCTTTTCACGATGGCGCTTGAGAAGCTCGCTCAGAGCCAGCTTGAGTTCGACGAGTTCAGCTTCCTCGCGAGAGAGTTCGAGAAACTCCTCAGTGGTTCCCACCTTCCACCCGGCATGATCAAGTCGCTTCTTGTGTGCAGTATTCATGAGTCGCTCTCGAGGTTGGACGAGCTCCTTCGCGGACCTTTTCCTACAGTGACAGGAGATGTCCAATCGGACATACCGTCAAGAAGGTCCTGTAACCCCTTGAGCGGGAAGGGCTCCCGAGCGCGATGACCGAGAGCCTGCTGGCAGGGGCTGCGCCAGGCTGTAAGCAGGCAACTCCATGCAGATCAATGGTGCCGGGAGCAGGACTCGAACCTGCACGGGTTTTCCCCCAGCGGATTTTAAGTTCTGAGGCAGTGCCGCGCTCCGCGCAACGCGCGTTCTGAGCCCTATTCATGCGGCCTTGCGAGACAGCCACTTC
>JANNKI010000255.1:0-6165 GCA_031396225.1 bacterium
AACGCGACCGGGCAGCCGCAGAACATCTTGGTCCGCGTCCGCAACTGGACGTGGCACTCCAGGCCGATCACCGGCTCCCAGGCCATGCGAACTCCTTTTCGTATCCCGGGGCGATGCGCTTGGCGTCCCCTTCGGCCTCGAGCGCGCGCGCGGCGCGCAACAGCGTCGGCTCTCCGTCCGCGGGTCCGAGCAGTTGCACCGCCACCGGCAGGCCGCCCGGCTCCAATCCCATGGGGACCGTGAGACCCGGGATGCCGGCGAGGTTCGCACCGATGGTGAAGACGTCGGACAGGTACATGGCGAGCGGGTCGTCGGTCTTCTCGCCCAGTCGGAACGGCAGCGTCGGCGTGGCGGGCAGCAGCATGAAGTCGCAGCGCGCGAACGCGGCAAGGTACTCGTCCACGACGCGCGTGCGCGCTCGTTGCGCCTTGAGGTAGTACTGGTCGTGATAGCCGGCCGAGAGCGCGTACGTGCCAAGGAGGATGCGGCGGCGGACCTCGGGGCCGAAGCCCTCGCCGCGCGTGCGGCCGTAGAGCTCCGCCAGATCGGCCGATCCCCGGCGCGCGCCGTAGCGCACGCCGTCGAAGCGCGCGAGGTTGCTGCTGGCCTCGGCGGTGGCGAGCAGGTAGTAGATGGCCACGCCGAATGCACCCGGCAGGAACTCGAACGGCACGCGCACGGCGCCCGCGCGTTCCAGCGAGGCGGCCGCGCGCTCGAGCGCTTCGATCAACGCTCCGTCCACGCCCTCGCGCCACAGGTTCGCGGGCCAGCCGAAGCGCATTCCGCGCACGCCGTCGGTCCAGCCGCGCACGTCCGGCGCGGGGCCCATGCGCGCGCTCGCGTCGAACGGGTCGGGGCCCGCGAGGGCGCGGTACACCTCGGCCACGTCGCCCACGTGGCGCGCGAACACGCCCACCTGGTCGAACGAGGAGCCGAACGCGACGAGCCCGTAGCGCGACAGCCGGCCGTACGTGGGCTTGAGCCCGTACACGCCGCAGAACGCCGCCGGCTGGCGCACCGAGCCGCCGGTGTCACTTCCCAGCGCCACCGGCACGAGTCCGTACGCCACGGCCGCGGCCGGTCCACCCGACGAGCCGCCCGGCACGCGCGTGAAATCGTAGGGATTGCGCGTCGGGCCGTACGCGCTGAACTCTGTGGAGGAGCCCATCGCGAACTCGTCCATGTTCCCCTTGCCCACCACCACCGCGCCCGCCTCCCGCAGACGCCGCACCACGGTGGCGTCATAGGGAGAGCGCCAACCCTCGAGGATGCGCGAGCCACACGTGGTGGGGTGTTCGGTCGTGCACAGGTTGTCCTTGAGCAGCACCGGCACACCCGCGAGCGGACCCTGGCGAGGCGCGGCCAGGGCGGCCGCGAGGCGCGCATCGGGATCGGTGGAGAGTACCGCGTGGACGTCGCGCTCCCAGCGTTCGGCCGGACCCGCGAAGCCCGCCTCGGCCGCGGCGGCGGGCTCGATCGCGCCGTCTCGAACGTCGCTGGCGATCGCACGCGCCGAGTACCTCCACAGTTCCGTCGCGCTCACGGCTCGAGGTTCTCCACCACCGGCGGCACCAGGAAGAAATCGCGCTCCGCCTCGGGCGCGGCGGCGGTCGCCACGCCGGGCGCGAGTGTGCGCCCGTCGGGCGCATCCGCTCGCAGTGGCGCGCTTGTAGGCGAGAACGCGGTGGGCTCGCTTCCCGAGAGGTCCAGCTCGTCCAGCATCGCCACGAACTCCAGCACCTGCGAGAGCTGGATCGCGACGCGGTCCAGCTCCGCCTCGCTCAACGACAGGCGCGCCAGCTCGGCGATGCGCGCCGCCTCGGCGCGGTCAATCGCCATCGCCGGCCCCGGTCACGAACCGCGCGAGCACCTTCTTGACCGCGCCGGTGAAGCGCACGGTGAGCTTCATGTCCGGGCCGTCGCCGTCGGCCTCGACCACGGTGCCGCTGCCGAACTTCTCGTGCAGCACGCGTCGCCCCACCGCGCGTCGCGCGTTCGCGCCGCGCCCGCCGCCCACGCGCGGGATCCCGTGCGAGGGGTCGCCATCGTCGTCTGGATCCACCGGCTCGCCGTCGTCGTCGCGGGGTGCGGTCCGCGTTCCCCGCACGCCGGCTCGGAACTCGCCACCCCCCCAGCGCAAACCGCCGCGGTCCGTGCGACCGCGCGAGGACTCCTCGCGTTCGAGTAATTGCTCGGGGATCTCGCCCACGAACCGCGAGATGGCCGTGCCCCAGGCACCGTCGTAGCGCCGGCGATAGGCAGCCGCGGTGAGCAGCACCTCGTCGCGCGCGCGCGTGAGCGCCACGTAGAAGAGCCGTCGCTCCTCCTCAAGTTGCTCGCTGGCGTCGAGCGAGGAGGCGTGCGGCATCAGTCCCTCCTCGAGCCCGGCCACCGCCACGGCGTCAAACTCGAGACCCTTCGCGTTGTGCACGGTCAGGAGCAGCACGCGATCGCCGTCGGTGATTCGGTCGGCGTCGGTCAGGAGCGAGCACTCCGACAGCCAGCCGAGCAGGCCTCCAGCCGGGGCGGCGTCCTCGCGGCCCGCCTGTTGGGCGGCGAAGTGCGCGGCCGCGACGCCCAGTTCCTCCACGTTGGCCCGCCGCTCCACCAGGTCCACCTCGCCCGAGGCGTCCAGGTGCTCGAGGTAGCCACTCCGCTCCATGAGCAGCGCGAACACCCGGTCCACCGGTTCATCGAGCCGGGCACGCAGGTCGTCCAGAAGCGTCACCAAGTGCGCTGCGCCACCGCGGGCCGCTCCGCGCAGCGCGCCCTCCCGCGCCAGCGAGCGGAGCTCCTCCACGGGGTCGGTGCCGGGGCGTGCGAGGCGTTCGCGCACCTGCGCCTCGACGGCCGGCCCGAGTCCCCGGCGCGGCGTGTTCCAGACTCGGAAGAACGACGCCGTATCGAGCGGGTTCACGGCGAGGCGCAGGTAAGCGAGCACGTCCTTCACCTCGCGTCGCTGGAAGAACGACACGCCGCCCACGATCTCGTAGGCCATCCCCGACTGTCGCAATTCGGTCTCGAGCGCGCGCGACTGGGCGTTCGTCCGGTAGAGCACGGCGCAGTCCATGAGCCGCCGGCCGCGCGTCTGCTGGCGCTGGAGCCACTGGCGCACGCGCCTCGCCTCGAACAGCTCGTCGGGCGCCAGCGCGAACACGAGCGACGCGCCGGCCTCGCGTTCGCTCCAGAGCGTCTTGCCCTTGCGCGCCACGTTGTTCGCGATCACCGCGTTCGCCGCGTCGAGGATGTTGCGTGTGCTGCGATAGTTCTGCTCCAGCCGGATCGTGACGGCGCCGGGAAACGTCTGTTCGAAGTCGAGTACATTGGCCAGGTCGGCGCCGCGCCATCCGTAGATGCTCTGGTCGTCATCCCCCACCACGAACACGTTCCCATGCACTCCGCCCAGCGCCTGCACCAGCCGGAACTGGGCGTGGTTCGTGTCCTGGTACTCGTCCACGAGCACGTGCTGGAAGCGGCGGGACCAGCGCGCGCCCGCTTCGGGATGATCGAGCCACAGCCGCACGGTCTCGCCGATCAGGTCGTCGAAGTCGAGCGCGCCCGCACGGCGCAGCGCCGCCTGATAGCCCGCGTAGAGCGTCGCCACGTGACGGTCGAAGTCGCTCATGGCCGCACGCTCCGCCTCGGCGGGCCGCACCAGCGCGTTCTTGGCATCCGAGATGCGGCCCAGCACGACGCCCGTGCGGTAGGCCGTATCAGGTAGCCCCGCGGCTCGCACGAGGTCGCGGATCACGCACTCCTGATCGTCACGGTCGTAGATGCTGAAGCCCGGCGCCAGCCCGAGCGTGCCGGCCTCGCGCCGCAGGATGCGCAGCGCGGTCGCGTGGAACGTGCCGATCCACAGCCGCCGCGCGACAGGCCCCAGGTCCGACTCGATGCGGCCGCGCATCTCACGAGCGGCGCGATTCGTGAACGTGAACGCCAGCACCGCCTCGGGCGGCACGCCGCGTTCGAGCAGCCGCGCGACGCGCCCGGTGAGGACGCGCGTCTTGCCCGAGCCGGCCCCGGCGATCACCAGCGCGGGACCGCGCTCGTGTTCGACGGCTTCCTGCTGGGCTGGATTCAAGGTGGCGACAGCCAACGGACACTCCACGCGAGGGGGCGCGACCAGGCGAACGGGGCGGCGCGGCGGGGGAAAACGACGAAGCCGGACCTCGCCAATCTATCGCAAGCTCCGCGACGGCTCCACAAGCACGACGGGCCGCCGGAAATCCCGGCGGCCCGCATGCACGGCAGCGCTCACTTCACGAACAGCATCTCGCGATACTTGGGCAGCGGCCACGCCTCGTCGTCGATGAGCGACTCGAGCCGGTCGGCCGCCTCGCGCACCTCCTGCATGAGCGGACGCACCTCGGCGCTGAGCGCCCGGCAGGCCGCCATCTCGTCGTGAGCGTCGTGCGACCCGCCCAACGAGGCGTGGATGCGCGCCACGCCATCCTGCACGGCCTCGAGACCCGCGGCCAGCGCGGTGACGCGTTTGCCGTAGGCGGAGCCCTTCGCCGTGCCTGACGCCTCGGACATCACGCGCCACGCCGCACCGGTGACCGCGAGCTGGCGTTCGGCCGCCGGCACCACGGCGGTGCTGAGTACGTCCGCCAGCGCCTCGGCCTCGAGCGTGACCTGTTTGAGGTAGCGCTCGGCCGACACGTTGAAGCGGGCGTCCACCTCAAGCTGCGACAGCACGCCCGTCTCGACGAGGAAACCATGGTGCTCGGGCTTCATCACCTCGGCCAGCGACGCCGGGGTGTCCGCCAGGTTCGGCAGGCCACGGCGGGCGGCTTCGACCTTCCACTCCTCGGAGTAACCGTTCCCCTCGAACCGTACCGAGGCGGTCTCGGTGAATACCTCGCGCAACAGCTCCGCCACTGCTTGGTCGCGGTGCTTCGGGTCCGCCCCGAGCTTTGTCCTGAGCCGCTCGGTCATCTCGCGCAGCGCGGCCGAGGCGGCCGCGTTCAGCACCGTCATGGGCACGGCACAGTTCATGGAGCTGCCCACCGCCCGGAACTCGAACTTGTTGCCGGTGAACGCGAATGGCGACGTGCGATTGCGATCCGTGTTGTCCTTGGCCACCGAGGGCAGCTTGCCCACGCCCATCTCGATCAGGAAATGCTCCGGGTCCTTCGACGCCTCGCCCTTCATGAGGCGCTCGAGGATGCCGGTGAGCTGCTCGCCCACGAAGGCCGACAGGATCGCCGGCGGCGCCTCGTTCGCGCCCAGGCGCAGGTCGTTGTTCGCGCCCGAGACCGACCAGCGCAGCGCCACCGCGTGGTCGTGCACGGCTTTCAGGCACACCGCGAGAAACGCGAGGAAGCGCAGGTTCTGGTGGGGCGTCTTGCCCGGTTCGAGCAGGTTCTCGCCGCGGTCCGTGGACATGGACCAATTGCAATGCTTGCCGCTGCCGTTGATGCCTGCGTAGGGCTTCTCGTGAAGCACGCACACGAAGTCGTGCCGCAGTGCAACGCGCCGCGCCACGTCCATCGCCAACACGTTGTGGTCGTTGCCGAGGTTCACATCCTCGAAGATGGGCGCCATCTCGAACTGCATGGGCGCGACCTCGTTGTGGCGCGTGCGAACGGGAATGCCGAGCAGGTAGAGCTCGTACTCCATCTCCTCCATGAACGCGAGCACGCGCGCGCGGGGATGGTGCCGAAGTAGTGGTCTTCGAATTGCTGGTGGCGTGCCGACGTGGCCCCGAGCAACGTGCGCTCGGACAGCACCAGGTCGGGACGCAGCGCGTGGTGCGCGCGATCCACCAGGAAGTACTCCTGTTCGCAGCCGAGCGTGGCCGAGACCGCTTTCACGTCCACGTCGCCCAGGAGCTTCAGGAACGCCGTCGCGTTGCGTGACAGCGCCTCGAGCGAACGGAGCAGTGGTGTCTTGTGGTCGAGTGAATGCCCGTGATAGCTGATGTACGCCGACGGGATGCACAGCGTGCGTCCGTTCGTGCTTTCCACGAGGAACATGGGCGAGCTGGGGTCCCACGCGGTGTACCCGCGCGCCTCGAACGTGCTGCGCATTCCGCCCGAGGGGAACGAGCTGGCGTCCGGCTCGCTCTGCCACAACTGCGAACCCGAGAACTTCTCGAGCACGCGCGACTCCCCGGTCATCTGCACGTTCAGGTCCGCGAAGCTGTCGTGATTTTCGGCG
>JANNKI010000269.1:0-3255 GCA_031396225.1 bacterium
GGGCCGCGGACGGCGGATCCCAGCGCGCCTGTCTCTCGAGGCGACGGGACGTTGGCTCCGGGGCAGGTTTCCTGACTGAGGGCGTCCTCTTTTGATGCGCCACGACGGTGGCGCTTCATCGAGGAGCGCATCCGCCTTCCCGGTTCGACCCGGTGGCGTTCGGATGCGCATTACCCATCACAGTGGCGGGACCGCGCGGGAATCACACCCGCTTCCCTTTTCCCCCGCATCGTGCGGGGCACCCAGGAGATGTCGCTTGCAAGGTGACCGAACCGCGCGCTCGCGTCAACAGCCAAGTCCGCGCGCTGGATCGGCGGGCACGCAAGCACGATGATGCGAGGAATCTGCCGCGAATGCCTCGTGCGGCTTCCCGCGTCGAGGGTCTAGTCGGCGAGCGCGCGACCTCGCGTCTCCACCACGAACGGCAACAACAACAGCCCGGCCAGCGGCACAGCGCCCACCCAGAACAGCACGCTCAGCGCCGAGGCGAGCGAGTCGGTGCCGCGGCTCGCGATGCCGCCGACCACGAACGGACCCACCGCCGCCACGACGCGGCCCGCGTTGTAGCAGAAGCCCGCGCCGGTGCCGCGCAGGCGTGTGGGGAACAACTCGGGAAGATAGTAGGTGAAGCTCCCGAACACGCCGAACACGGTGAGCCCGATGAAGAAGTACATGTAGAGGCGCGTGTGATCCGGCATCGGCAGGCCGAACGCGGCCATCACCGCGAGCCCCGCGCCCAGGAAGTACACCGCGTACATCGGCCGGCGGCCGAGGCGCTTGGCGAACGGCACGGTGAGCAGAGTGCCCACCAGCCCGCCCACATTGAAGCAGTTGGTGGCGAGCGCCTTCCAGCTCTCCCCCAGCGTGCGGGCGGCGGTGGGCGCCAGGCCCTGCGCCGCCGCGGTGGAGGCCGCCAGGCCCGTGGCCACGATGGGCATGAACGCGTTGCAGCTCCACCACGTGATCAACGCCACCACCGACATGGCGAGCCCCGACAGCGTCGCCGCGCGGATCCCGGGCGCGAACAACTCGCGAAGTCGCGGTGGCGCCGAGTGCGCCGAGATTCGCGCCCAGCGCTCGGGCTCGCGAATGAACAGCCGAATCGCGAACGCCACGGCGGCGGGGATGAGTCCGCACAGGAAGACGTAGCGCCACGCCGTCTCGGGGCTCGTGCTCATGTACACGCCCTGGATCTGCCAGGTCACGAACGTGGCGAGGAACAGCCCCAGCGGCGACGATGTGTAGAGCAGCGCGCCCGCCTCGACGCGGCGGTGTTCGGGCACCACCTCCGCCACCATGGCCGCGCCGGCCGCCCACTCGCCGCCGATGCCGAGGCTGGCGATGAGCCGGAAGAATGCCAGCCACGCGAGGTTCGGCGCGAATGCGCATGCCGCGGTGCCGAGCGAGTAGAGCAGCATGGTGAGGAGCAAGGTGCGCGTGCGGCCGATCCGGTCCGCGACGCGACCGAACAGGATCCCGCCGAACGCCCAGCCCACGAGCAGCAGCGACGTGAGCACGCCGGTCCATTGCAGCGTCGCCGCCTTGGCCTCGGGGCTTCCGAGCGGCAAGCCGAGCAACGTGGGCACGCAGGTCGGGGCCACGAAGTTGAACAACAGGCCATCGAAGACGTCGAAGCCCCAGCCGAGCCAGGCGGCGAACAGCACCGTCCACTGGTAGCCGTTCATGTCGAGGAATCCGCGACGAGCGGCGGCGGCGGGCGAGGTCACCGGCGGTCTTCCGGTTCGGCGTCCACCAGCGAGCGGGCGCGCGTGAAGACGCGCTGCCACATGGCGGGCGTGAGGCGGCCCGTCTGCGTGTTCTGCCGGCTCGGGTGAAAGCTCGCGAGCAGCACGAGGCCGCTCGCGAAGCGATGCTCGGCGCCGTGCGCGAAACGCGGCCGCTCGCGGGCCGGAAGTTGCTCCCACGCGCCGCTCGCGCGGAGCCAGGCCTCGTGGCCGATGCGTCCCAGCGTCAGCACCACGCGTGTGCCACGGAGCAGCGCCAGTTCGGAGGCAAGGTAGGGTCGGCAGCGCTCCAGCTCGGCGGGCGTGGGCTTGTTGTCGGGCGGCGCACAGCGCCCGGCCGCGGTGATCCAGCAGTCGGTGAGCCGCTGACCGTCGTCGCGCGACACGCTCTCGGGGCTCGACGCGAACCCGGTGCGATGGAGCGCGCCGTAGAGCCAGTCGCCACTGGAGTCGCCCGTGAACATGCGCCCGGTGCGGTTGGCACCGTGCGCGCCCGGCGCGAGCCCGACCACGACCAGCCGTGCGCGCGTATCGCCGAAGCCCGGCACCGGCCGGCCCCAGTAGGATTGGTCGCGGTAGGCGCGGCGCTTCTCGCGCGCCACCGTGGCGCAGTGTTCGCGAAGCCGCGGGCAGCGTTCGCACGCCACCACCGCGCGTGTCACCGCGGCGAGCGTGCGCCAGCGCGGCGCGCTCATCGGGTACCCAGCCAGGTCACGCGCCGCACCACCGAGCCGCGGGCGTCGGTGAGGCGCGCCCAGTAGGCGCCGGGCCGCACGCGAGTGCCGTCGTCCGCGCGCCCGTTCCACAGCGTCACGGGGGCGACTCCGTCGAGCACGCGGCCCCACACGCGCCGCCCGGTCACGTCCAACATCACCAGTGTGGATCTGCCCTGCACACCCCGAGCGGCCAGGCGCACGCTGCCGGCCGACGGGTCGGGCACGGCGGAGAGTGTCGCGCGGCACGCGCCACTGACGAGCGCGCCGCAGCCTCCTCCCAGCCGGAATAGCGCGAAGTCGCCGGGCGCGAGCATCAGCTCGAGCCGCCGACCGTGCGCCGTGGGCGCCGTGTCCCACGGCGTCCAGCCGCCGTCATCGCCGAAGCGTTCCACCGCGCGATCCCCCACCAGCTCGAGTGCCAGGTCCTGCGAGAGCGACGAATCGCGGTTCGCCACGAACAGGTGCGGCGTGCCGTCGGCCGAGGCGAACGTGCCGAGCGTTGCGCGACCCGCCACGGTCGCGACCAACGAGTCGGGAGCGAACGCCGTGCCTCCCGTGGGGAGTCCGCCCGCGTGCTCGGTGGAGAGCCACGCGAGACCTGCCAGTTCCTCTCCCATCGGTCGCACGCGCCGGTTCAACGCCTGCACGCGCGTATAGTGCGGCGTGCGCTCGCCGGTTCCCCAGCGGATCATGCCGTCGCCCCAGTCCAGCGCTGGGTCCGGCGCGGGCGTCCAGTAAGTGAAGTAGCCGATGCCCGTGCTGCCGTACGACAGCCACTGCGCCACCTGCCAGCG
>JANNKI010000273.1:0-3555 GCA_031396225.1 bacterium
CCTGGACAACGTCCACGAACTGGACACCGACACGCTCGGTGCCGGCGACGAACGACGTGCTCCTCTTCAACAACGGTTCGGCATTCGCCGTCGCGTCGAGCGTGCCCGCCCAGGCGGTGGGTCAGATCCTGGTGAGCGGCAACACGAACATCACGTTCCAGACCGCTGGCGCGGCCACGCTGACACTTACCGGTGGCGCGGGCGCCGACCTGAGCGTGGCGGCGGGCTCGACGTTGCAGCTCACGGGCTCGACGGCGGTTTCGCTGGCGCTCGCCTCGGGCTCGACCGGCGTCATCACCGGAACCACGACGCTCGCGGGCGCCGCCCACCGCATCACCGCAGCCGACCCGGGCTCGCTCGTCTACCAGGGCGGAGCCACGTGCGCGACCGGCGTGAGTTTCTCCGGAAATCCGTTTGGCACATCGTCACTCAACTCGGTCGAGTTCCAGGCGGGTGCGCTGTACCAACACATCGGAGGCGCGAACCCGTTCGGAGCCTCGGCGCCCAACTCGGTGGTCACGTTCCTCGCCGGCAGTCGCTACCGCGTGGACGGACCGATCACACCGTCCATGTCGGGACGCACCTACGCCGATTTCGAGTTCAACAACGGCGGCACGATCTCGGCCACCGGCGGCTCGCCCGTGACGCTCGACAGCCTCGTGGTCACGCAGGGCACGTTCAACCTGAACCTCACGGGCGGCGGGTTCCTTCGCGGCGACGTGCACGTGAAGCCGGGCGCGACGCTGGGGTTCAATCCCGCTTCGGGATCCCCGGTGTTCTCGTTCGCCGGCACCTCCCCGCAGTCGGTGGACGCGCAGGGCACGCTCAACAGCACCACGAACGCGAGCCTCGACGTGACCAACCCCGCCGGCGTGACGTTGGTCACCGATCTCACGTGGAACGGGCCGCTCTCGTTCACGAGCGGCAGCGTTCACACGGGCGCGCGCACCCTCCACCAGTCCGCCACGTCTTCGACGAGTGGAGCGGCGCAGGGCACGGGCTGGGTGAACGGCACGCTGCACAAGACGTACGCCGCCGGGGCCTTCTCCGGCTCGCTCGACGTGGGCGACGCCATCACGTATGCGCCGATCGGCGTGAGCGGGTCCGGCGCAGGCGCGAGCTTCAACCTCACCGCCAGCACGTCCGCCGGCGATCACCCGGATCTCGCCAACTCGACACTCGACCCGGCGCGCTCGGTGAACCGCCGATGGTCGCTCGCGCCCGCGAGCGCCGCGGGCGCCACCTGGAGCGCGACGTTCAACTACCCCACGGCCGAGGTGGATCCGAGTGCCGATCCGAACACGTTCGGAGCGCAAGTCCACGACGGCTCGATCTGGTCGCCGCTCACGATCAACGCACGCACGTCCAACAGCACCCAGGCGTCCGGACTCACGTCGGCCACGCCCGGGACGCAATTCGCCGTGGCGAATCTCCAGTCGCGTTCCCTCACGATAAACGTGGTGGGCGGCGGCACGGCCACGAAGGCGCCGGACCTGCCGAGCTATCCGCACGGCTCCACGGTGCAGTTGGGAGCAGTCCCGGGCACGGGCTGGGCGTTCTCGGCGTGGAGCGGCGACCTCGTGAGCACGAACAACCCCGAGAACCTGCTCATGGATGGCGCGAAGACGGTCACGTCCACGTTCCTCGACATCGCGCCGCCCACGGTGGCCGTGACCGCTCCGAATGGCGGCGAAGTGGTCACGCTCGGCACGAACGCGTCGTTGACCTGGTCGGCGTCGGACAATGCCGCCGTCGCGTCGGTGGACCTGGAACTGTCGCGCGCCGGGGCCGGCGGTCCGTTCGAGTCCGTCGCCACCAGCCTCGCGAACTCGGGCTCTTTCGACTGGACCGTGGCCGGAGCGCTCACCACGGACGCGCTGCTGCGTGTCACCGCGCGCGACGCCGCGTCGAACACCGCGCAGGACGTGTCCGACGCCGTGTTCTCGATCGCGAACTCGACCGGCGTGCCGGTGGGACCGGTGACCGAGTTCGAGTTGGCGCCGGTGTGGCCGAACCCCGCGCGCTTTACGATGCGCTTCCTGTTCGCGCTGCCGCGCGACGCGAACGTGCACCTGGGCGTTCACGACGTGCAGGGCCGCGAACTGCTCGTGCTGGCGGACGGCGCGTTCCCCGCCGGCCGGCACTCGGTGGACGCGTCGAGCCTCGCGCGCCCGAACCTGGGCCCGGGGCTTTACTTCGTGAGGTTCGCCGTGCCGGGTCGCACGATCGTGCGACGGTTTGTGTTCATGAAGTAGTTCGCGGTCAGGGCATGCGGCGCTCGCGGGGCTTGAGTCCGAGCCGCGCGAGCGCCGCTTCGTTCCCGGGCGCGGTGAGCTTCCAGTAGGCGACCCGGTCGCTGCCCAACAGTTCCGCGTGCTCGCCGTCGCTGCGCGTCCAGCGCAACACGCGCCGCGGGGAGGCACGCTCCACCCAGAACGTCCACGAGCGCCCGTCGGCGAGCCGCACGTGGGCCACATCGGCGTCGAACGTGCCCGCGGGCACCGTCACGCGTTCCGGCGTGGCGTCGCGCGCGAATCGCGCCGGCGCCACGGGTAGCGGTGCGTGCATGAGTCGCGCCACGCGCAGCGAGCCCACGAGCGCACACTCGGCGGAGTCGCCCGGCACCACGAGCGGCACCGCGAATCCACGCGCCCAGATGAGCAACGCGTCCTCGGACTGGGCGGCGGCGGGTATCGTGAGCGACGAGGCGCTGTCGGCTTCGCCGTCGAAGTAGCTGTGCAGCGTGAAGCGGGCATAGCGCGTGTCGAACAGCAGTTGGGACCAGACGTGCCCGCACCACTCCTGCGCGCTGAACGAGACTTTCGTGGGCGCGCCGCTCGCGCGACCGTTCACGGGTGTCAACGCCACGAACGCGCTGGTCATCAGGTTGTAGTCGTAGATCCCGGTGGCGAAGTCCTGCGCCAGGTTCAGTTTCAGCACCGGAAACTCGTCGCGCTTCGGATGCCGGCCGGGGTCTGCCTTCACGCGGTCGCTGCTCGAGAACGTCTCGGTGACGAAGATCGCCACGGCCGTGCCCCGCCGCAGCGCCCCGTAGCGCGGCGTCTCCAGGTCGTAAGCCGCAAGCTCGCCGCGTCCGTCGCCCCACTCGGCCCAGAACGCGTCGCCGAAGACGGGCCCGGGCTCCGGCGTGCGCTCCACGACCGCGGGCCTGGGCGCGCAGCCCGCGCCCACGAGCAGTCCGAGTAACAGGGCTGGTATGCCGCGGGCCATCGTCCTGACCATCCCTCGAGTCACTCGCACTCCGCTCCTCCGCTCGTCCAGGGTGGCCCGGGAGCGTGCCGGTCGCGGGTTGCGCCCGTCAACCGCTTCCGCGGAGCGGTTCGCGTGCCGAGTCGGCGATGCTCCATTATGCTGCGCCCCTACGATGGTGATCTCGCCCTTCCGCGCCCGACGCGACTTGCTTCCGCGATCGTGAACCGCCGATCCCCCGGCCGGCCGAACGCTGCGCGGTCCCCGCTGCGGCGCCACCTCCCGCTCGCGATGCTGGCGTTGCTCGTGCTCACGCTCGTGCCCGGGCTCGCCGCCGTGGACGGG
>JANNKI010000313.1:0-9742 GCA_031396225.1 bacterium
TACGTGGACGACGCCAAGCGCGCGGTGGCGCGGGATCTCAAGCTGCCGGCCGGCTATTTCCTCAAGTGGACCGGCCAGTACGAGCTGCTCGAGCAGATGCAGTCACGCATGCGGCTGCTCGTGCCACTGACGCTCCTGATCGTACTGCTGCTGCTCTACGCCAATTTCGGCCGGCTCGCCCCGGCGCTCATCGTGCTGGCGTCGGTGCCGTTCGCGTTGGTGGGTAGCGTCTGGCTGCTGGCGCTGCTCGGCTATCATCTGTCCACGGCGGTGTGGGTGGGGTTGATCGCACTGGTGGGTCTGGCCACGCAGACTGGCGTCGTGATGGTGGTGTACTGCGACGTGGCCTACCGCCGCGCGCTCGCCGAGGGCCGCATCCGCGGCTTCGACGACATCGTCGAGGCGACGCTCGAGGGCTCGGTCCAGCGCGTGCGTCCCAAGCTCATGACCGTGGCCACCATGATGATCGGCCTGGTGCCGCTTCTGTGGTCGCAGGGCGCGGGCGCGGACGTGATGAAGCGCGTGGCCGCCCCCATGGTGGGCGGACTGTTCACGTCGGCATTCCTGACGCTCGAGGTGATCCCGGTGCTCTACACGTGGTGGCGGTGGCACGAGTGGAAGCGCACGAACGCCGGCGCCAGAACCCCAACCGCCGTCCCGCCCCCACTCCGGCCGGAGGCCGGAAACATCCCATGACCGCCTCCGCTTCCACTACCTTCGTTCCGCTCGGGGCCATCCGTCGTGAGGGTGATCCATCGCCCGCGACCGAGACGCTGCGGCTGCGCGTGTCGGGCATGCACTGCGCCTCGTGCGTGTCGCGCGTGGAAGCGGCCATGGCGGGCGTGCCGGGCGTGTTGGCCGCACGCGTCAACCTGGCGACGCAGCGCGCCGAAGCCGACGTGGTTGAGGTGAGCGCCGAGCGCGTTGCGACCGGGGAGCCGCTGGTGAGGCAGCTCGCCGCCGCCATCCGCGGCGCCGGCTACGACGCCTACCCGGTGACCAGTGCGACGCCCGACGACGGCGAGCTTCGCGAGCGGGAACAAGAGCTGCGCCAGGTGCGACGCCGGTTCCTGCTCGCGGCCGTGTGCGGCGGCGGTGTGTTCCTGATCGCCCACGCCGGCATGCTCGCGCCGGGACTCCTGCCCGGCAGTGCCTGGCAGCAGGCTTTCGCCCAGTTCGTGCTGGCGGTGCCGGTGCAGTTCGTGGCGGGCAGGCCCTTCCTGCGCGGCCTCGCGCGCGGCGTGCTGCGCCGGGCGCCCGACATGGACACGCTGGTGGGGCTGGGCACGCTCACGGCGTTCGCCTATTCGGTTTACGTCCTGTTCGCGGCCTCCGGCCGCGGCGTCGCGCACATGGCGGGGATGGCGCTCATGCGGCCAGAGACCGCGGGCCTCGACGTCTACTTCGACACGTCGGTCACCATCGTGGCGCTCGTCCTGCTCGGCCGACTGCTCGAGTCGCGTGCGCGCAGCGGCACGTCGCGGGCGCTTCGGGCATTGCTCGAGCTGCGGCCGCGCTCCGCGATCCGCGTGCGCGGCAATCTCGAGGAGTCGGTCGCACTCGATCGCGTGGTGCCCGGCGACGTGCTGCTGGTGCGGCCCGGTGACCGCGTGCCGGTGGACGGGGTGGTGCTGGACGGCCGCTCCACCGTGAACCGGGCGCTCGTCACCGGCGAGGCGCTGCCGGTGGACGTGAGCCCGGGCGACGCCGTCACCGGCGGCACGCTCAACGGCACGGGCGCGTTCCGCATGCGCGCCGAGCGCGTGGGGGCGGATTCGCTGCTCATGCAGGTGGTCGCGCTGGTGGAGCGCGCGCAGACCACCAAGGCGAGCGTGCAGCACCTGGCCGACCGCATCGCCGCCGTGTTCGTTCCGGTGGTGGTCGTCGTGGCGTTGCTGGCATTCGGCGTGTGGTGGTGGTCGGGCGCCGGTTTCACCGCCTCGCTCTTGAAGCTCGTGGCCGTGCTCATCGTGGCGTGCCCGTGCGCGCTCGGGCTCGCCACGCCCACCGCCCTGGTGGCGGCCACCGGGCGCGGCGCGCAACTGGGGCTGCTCGCGCGCGATGCGAGTGCGCTCGAGCGCGCCGAACGCGTGGACACCGTGGTGTTCGACAAGACCGGCACGCTCACGCTGGGCGCGCCGCAACTCACCGACGTCGTGCCCGCCGCCGGCGTCAGCGAACAGCGGCTGCTCTCGGCCGCGGCCACCGCCGAGAGCCGCAGCGAGCATCCACTGGCGTTGGCGGTCCTGCGAGGTGCGCGAACGCGCGGGGTGGAGCCCCGCGACTGCGACGACTTCGGCGCCACCCCGGGCCGCGGCGTGTACGCCCTCGCCGAGGGTCGCGCCATCGCCGCGGGCACGACCGCCATGCTCGCCGAGTTCGGCGCCTCGGACGCGCCACTCGCCCGCGAACGCGAACGACTTGAAGCCAGCGGGCGCACCGTGATCGCCGTGGCCGAACAGGGCGAACTACTCGGGCTCCTGGGGCTGGCCGACACGATGCGGCCCGAGGCGCCGGAGGTGGTGCGCCGACTGCGCGAGCGCGGTCTCGAGCTGTGGCTGATCACGGGTGACAACGCGCGCACCGCGGCCGCGGTGGCCACGCAGGCGGGGATCGCGTCCGAGCGCGTGCTGGCGGGCGTATTGCCGCACGAGAAGTCGGCCGCGATCGAGCGGCTGCAAGCCCAGGGCAAGCGTGTGGCCATGGTCGGCGACGGACTGAACGATGCGCCCGCGCTGGCGCAGGCGGACGTGGGCCTGGCCATGGCGAGTGGCACCGATGTGGCGATGGAAGCGAGCGCGTTCACGCTGCTCGGCGGCGATCTGTCGGCGGTGCCCGACGCGTTCCGTCTCGCTCGCCGCACGCTGCAGGTCATCCGCCAGAACCTGTTCTGGGCGTTCGCCTACAACGTGGTGCTCATTCCCGTTGCGGCCGGCGTGTTGGTGCCGCTCCTGGCGCCCGGCGGCGCGCTGGGCCCCGTGTTCGGCTGGCGGGGCGAGCTGCACCCCATGCTGGCGTCGCTCGCGATGGCGCTCTCGAGCGTGTCCGTGGTGACGTCCTCGTTGCGACTGCGGAGCTTCAAGTGAATACTCGACCGTGAAGCATGAACCCAGCCGGGACCTCGTCCCGGCCCCACGGAGTCGCCGGCTCGCAGCCGACGTCGGCGCCCCACCTGCAAGGAGAGTTCCCATGCGTCGTCTGCTCGTCGTTGCCGCGCTGTTCGCCATCGTGGGTTGCGCCGCCGTGAGCCCGAAGGAAGTGCACGTGACGGTGACCGACCTGGGCTTCCAGCCCGCGGACGTGATCTTCAAGAAGGGCCAGGCTCCCGTACTCGTGATCACGCGCAAGACCGAGAGCACGTGCGCGACCGAGGCGATCTTCACGGAGACCGGCCGCAAGTACGACCTGCCATTGAACGAGCCGGTGCGCATCGACCTTTCCGGCGTGAGCCCGGGCACGCTGAATTACGCGTGCGCGATGAACATGGAGAAGGGTACGGTCACGATCCTGCCGTAGCGGCGGCCATGATGGGTGCGAGCGAAGCCGAGTTCCTGGTCGCGTGCGAGCTGCACGCTGTCGAGCGCCTGCGGGCGGTGCTGGACGGCGGCCTCGATGCGCGCTCCCCGCTGCGCGGCAAGGCTCCCGTGCAGTGGCTGACCGAGATGTACACGCGCTCCGACCGGTTCCCGGCCTGCGTGCGGTTGCTGCTCGAGCGGGGCGCAGACCTCGGCGATCCAGCGCTCGCGCTGCTGCTCCTGGACGACGGCGAGGCACTGCGCTCGGCGGTGCGAGCCGACCCGACGCTGCTGGAGCGCCGGATCTCGATGGTCTCCGCGTTCACGTCGCTCGATGGCGTCTCGCTGCTGCACGTGGCGGCCGAGTACGGCCATCAAGCGGCCGCGCGCGTGCTGCTCGAACTCGGCGCCGACGTTGACGCGCGCGCGCCGCTCGATGCGGACGGACTCGGCGGGCACACGCCGCTCTTCCACACGGTGAACTCGCACGACAACCGCTCCGCGCCGATCCTCGAACTGCTGCTCGACGCGGGCGCCAGACCCGATGTGCGCCTGGAGGGGCTCGTGTGGGGTAGGGGCTTCGAGTGGGAGACCACGCTGTTCGACGTGACCCCGCTCAGCTACGCCCAGGCCGGGCTCCTGCCGCAGATGCACCGCGCGGAGCGGCACGTGTATGACACCGTCCGTCGCCTGCTCGCGGCGAACGGACGCAGCGTGCCGCCGTTGGCGAACATCCCGAATCGCTACCTCGGCTCTCGCGGCGGTTCCGCTCGAACGCCGGACGACGCGGCGGAGCGCTGAGACGCGAGACCGCTACGCCAGCCCCCAGTCCTCCAGCTCGTCCTCGTCCAGCCCGAGCAGGTGGCCGACCTCGTGTTGCACGGTGACCCGGATCTCCGTCGCGAGTTCCTCGGTGTCGGTGCACGCACGCAGCAGGTTCCTCCGGAACAGGAAGATGGCCCCCGGGGCTCCGGGCACGCCGGTGGGGAGCTGGGCGAAGATGTGCCGGCCCACGAACAGTCCCAACAGGTCGGGCGTCAGTGGAGGGTTCTCCTCGCCGAGCATCTCGGGGCTGGGCAACGGCTGAACGAGCACCGGGAGCTCCTCCAGCTTCGCGCGCACCTTCTCGGGCAGGTCGGCCACCGCCTTCTCGACCATCGCATCGAACGCCTCGTCGCTCACCTCGAGCGGTTCGGGGAAGTTCTCCGGGTCGAGTTCCGCCGCGGCCTCCGACGCCTCGGCCGCGCCCTTGGGGTCGCCGAGGTGGTCGCGAACGCGCGAGAGCAGATCGTGGGCCAGGGCATAGCCCGGGTGCACCGCCACCGAACGCAACACGTCGGCTTCGGCCTCGGCGAAGCGCGACAACTCGTGATACGCGGCCGCTCGCAGGTAGAAGTAGCGCGCGGGGTCGGCCGAGCGCTCGGCGCCCTTCAATGCCGCCAGCGCCTGGTGCGGCTCGCCTTCCTCCAGCTTGAGCGTGGCGTCCTCGATGCGCAGGTCCGGGTGGCCCGGGCGGCGGCGCATCATCTCGTCGAGCGCCGAGCGGGCGTCCTCGATCTCGCCCTCGTCGAGCAGCTCGTGGATGCGGTCCACCTCGGCCCATTCGGTCTCTTTCAACGTCTCGTAGTGGGCGGTCATCGTGACGGCAGGGTATCGGACTTGCGTTCCGCGCGCATTCGGGCCGACCCGCGCGCGGCAGGATCCGGGCGTTCGTGGCGCGTCCCGCCGCGCGCGTCGCCTGGGGAGTGGAACTGCGGCGCTCCCGGGGTCTAGATTCACCTTGTCTCGGGCCGTTCCCTGCTCGACATTCCGCCACTCCTGCCGAGGAGTCCCCCATGCGCCTGCCTACCCTCGTACTCTCCGTCGCGGCTTGCTTGTTGTTTCTCGCGCCTCCGGCGCGAGGGGCCGACGACTCCGACTACCGCGTTCCCCCGCCGATCGTCGCGGAATTGCTCACCGCGCCCCGCCTGCCGCGTGGCGCCCCCAATGCCTCGCCCGATGGTGCGTGGCTCGCGGTGAGTGACCTGCGCTCGCTCATCCCCATCGCGACACTCGCCGAGCCGGTCCAGAAGCTCGCCGGCCTCGAGGTGCTGCCCGAGATGTGGGCCAACCGCAGCGGCCTCAAGAGCGCCGCCGCGGGACTCACGTTCTACAAGGTGGCCGACGGCTCGCAGGTGCGCGCCAAGCTGCCGAAGGACATCCTGCTCGGCACGGTGGGCTGGTCCACGAAGGGCGATCGCGTGGCGTGCATGGCGTTCGCGAAGGGCGGCGGCGAGCTGTGGGTGGTCGAGGCCGCGAGCGGCGACGCCCGACGCATCGATGGCGTGCGACTCCACTCCGTGAGCGGACTGCTCGAATGGGCCAACGACGACAAGGGCGTGTTCGCCTCGCTGGTCGCCGGCGACGACTCCCAGTCGTGGCCGGTGGCCACGAAAGTTCCCCAGGGCCCGTCCGTTCGAAAGGCCGCCGGCCGCGCCACGGCGCAGCGCACCGCGCGCGACGTGCTGCGCACGCCGGACGACCAGGCGAGCTTCGCTCACACCGTCACGACGCAGTTGGCCTGGGTCCCCATGCACGGCGGCGCGCCGCGCCGGCTGGGCCCGCCCGTGGCGCTCGCCGGCTGCGAGATCTCGCCGGACGAGAGATGGCTCGTGGTGCAGCGCTTCCCGCTGCCCGCCCCGCTCGGGTTCCCGGCCTACCTGTTCCCGCGCAAGGTCGAGTTGTGGCCGTTGGACGACTCCGGCGCCGGGGCCGGCGCGCCCGTCGCGCTTGCCGACGTGCCGCTCAACGACCGGAGTGCGGTGGCCAGCGTCTCGCCGCTCGGCGCACGGGATTTCACCTGGGCTCCGGACGGCCGGTCGCTGTGGTTCGCCTCGTGGGAGGACAAACCTGGCTCCTCGCCTCAGGCCGCGGTGCGCGACACCACGCTGCCATCACCGGGAGCGGATCGCGTGCTGCGCCTGGACGCGCCGTTCACGGGCCAACCCGTCGAGGTGGCGCGTTGCGAGTTCCCGCTTGACGGCATGGTGTTCACCGCGGACGGCGCGCGGCTCCTGCTCTACGAGGGCTACGAACCGCGCCGGCTCCAGCGCCAGTCGTGGCTCGACGTCAGGAATCCCTCGCGGCGCGGCGTGCTCGTCTACCGCTCCACCGAGGGCGTGTACGACGCCCCCGGTCGCATCGCGATGAAGGACGGACGTCACGCCCAGCTCGCGTGGGTGTCGCGCGACGGCAAGTCGTGCTTCCGGTTTGGCGACGGTTTCCGAGCCGACGGGCAACGCCCGTTCCTGGACCGCTGCGCGTTCGACGGTGGCAAGCCGCTGCGGATGTTCGAGAGCGAGGCCGCGCGCCTCGAAGTGCCCGTCACGCTGCTCGCCGCAGACGGCAAGCGCTTCCTCACGCTTGCGCAGTCGGCCAGCGAGCCGCCCAACTGGTTCCTGCGCCGCGCCGGTGAGCCCTCGGGCATCGCGGTGAGCGCGTTCACGAATCCCGCCCAGGCACTGTCGCGCGCGCCGCGCCAGCAGTTCACGTTCAAGCGAGACGACGGCGTCACGCTGAACGCCGAGGTGATCCTGCCCCCCGACTGGAAGCCGGAGTCGGGCCCGCTTCCGACCATCTTCTGGATCTACCCGAACGACTTCCGCTCGGCGGCCGCGGCGTCGCAGAACCGCACGTCGGCGAACCGGTTCCCGTCGCAGAGCCCGCTCAACTCCGAGGTGCTGGTCACCCAGGGCTACGCCGTGGTGAAGCCCGACCTGGCCATCGTCGGCACGAACGACCAGTACGTGGCGGAACTCCGACGCTCGGCGCAGGCGGCGGTGGACGAGTGCGTGCGCCGCGGCTTCACCGATCGCAACCGCATCGGCGTGGGCGGGCACTCCTACGGGGCGTTCTCGGCCGTGAACTGCCTGGCGCACACGCGCCTGTTCCGCGCCGGCCTCGCCAGCGACGGGGCGTACAACCGTACGCTCACGCCGTTCACGTTCCAGTCCGAGACGCGCAACTTATGGGAGGCGCGCGACACCTACCTGGGGATGTCGCCGTTCCTGTACGCCAACCAGATCGATGCGCCTCTGTTGCTCGCCCACAACCTGGACGATACCAACGTGGGCACCCACCCCATGCAGAGCCAGCGATTGTTCGAGGCCATGAATGGGTTGGGGAAGACCGTGCAACTGGTGGAGTATCCCTACGAGGATCATGGACCGGCCGCGCGCGAGAGCGTGCTCGACTACTGGGCGCGCGCACTCGACTGGTTCGATCGCCACGTCAAGAACGCCCAGCCGCCCGCGGCCGCAACCCCGCAGGCGCCTTGAAGCTCGCAAACTGCACGAGGACTTGACCTTGACCCCCGCGCGGGGGCTGCCTAGACTTGTCAGCCAGTCCATTCCTGCCGTCCTCACCATCCGGGATCGGGCCGCACCCGATCAGGAGACCTGAGCCCAACATGAAGTCGCTCTCCTCGCGGCTCGCCGCCGCCGCCGTGGCCGTGGCCATCGCCGTCGCACTGCTGGTCGCCGCCACGCCCGCAAAGGTGCTCGAGCCGGGCAAGCTGATCATCCTGTCCACCACAGACGTGAAGGGCGAGAACGAGCCCTGTGGTTGACACACCCCCAAGGGGGGTCTCGCCCGGCGGGCGAGTTTCGCGGACAGCATCCGGGCCCAGTACGGACAGGTCGTGCTCGTGGACAACGGGGGATTCTTCCCCGAGGCGGCGGACAGCCTCTACCGCGACAAGGCGTGGTTCCTGATGGACGCCATGGTGCTGCTCCGCACCGACGCCGTCGGCATGAGCGAGAAGGAATTGAAGTACGGCCGCGCGTTCCTGCTCGCTCAACTCAAGCGCTCCAAGCTGCCCATGGTGTGCGCCAACGTCTGGGACAAGAGCACGAAGAAGACGCTCGTGCCGCCCTACGTGATCGTGAAGAAGGGTGGCGTCAGCGTGGGCATCTTCGGGCTCACGAGCGACAAAGTGGACCTGGGGCCGTCCCGCGACTCGCTCACGATCGAAGACCCGGCGCTGGCCGCGGCGCGCGTCGTGCCGGAGATGCGCAAGAAGGGCGCGACCGTGATCGTGCTGCTCTCGCAGTTGGGCAAGGTCGAGAGCGAGGACATGGTCACGGGCATGGACGGCATCGACGCGCTGATCGCCGGCCGCAATGTGCCCGTGTTGCAGAAGGGCCGCATGATCAAGAACACCGTGGCCAGCTACGGCGGCGAGAAGGGCCAGAACATCGGGCGCACGCTCCTCTCGCTCGACGCCTCGCGCAAGATGCAGACCGGCGAGAACGACGTGTACGTGCTGGGCCCTGAAGTGCAGGAGAAGCCCGAGATCCTACAGATGGTCAAGGCCTTCAACGACGCGTTCAACGACAAGATGCGCAAGCTCGAGAAGGCGCGCGCGGCGCAGGCCCAGACGCAGACCGGTGGCGAGGGACAGGCGCAGAAGCAGTCGGTGGATCACTTCGTGGGCACCGAGGTGTGCCAGCGCTGCCACATGCCCGAGTACGCGCAGTGGCTCACGACCAACCATGCCAAGGCGTGGCAGACGCTCGTGGACCAGAAGAAGGAGTCCACGCCCGAGTGCGTGAGCTGTCACGTGGTGGGCTACAAGCAACAGGGCGGATTCCAGACCGCTGACGACGCGCCGAAGTTGGGCAACGTGCAGTGCGAGAACTGCCACGGCATGGGAACCCAGCACGAAGCCATGCCGACGCAGCCGCAGCGGATCACCGAGGCGACGTGTGTGGGTTGTCACACGCCCTCGACCAGCCCGGTGTTCGACTTCGCCGTGTTTCAGCCGCACATCGTGCACAAGCGGCCGGCCGTGATGCCGCCGCTGCCGCATAACCCGGCGAAAGCGAAGATGAAGATGGGCGGCACCGGGCACTGAGGATGGCCGCCGCGATCTGACGAAGGCCCCCGCGCTGGACGCGCGGGGGCTTTTGTCATCGAGGCGGTGGCTACCGGCCGCCGGCACCGTGACCCGCGCCGCTTGCCATCGCGCCGCGCCGCTCCTAACCTCCACGCGGCCCAGAGCATGCGGCCCCCGCACCAGTCGCTCGGGGCGCGCCGGCCGCTCCCAACTCGTCTCACCGATCCCCAAGGAGCGAGCCTCGTGAGCAACGTCCTCGAGGGCGTGCACTACTTCGAGTCCATTCTCGACACCATCGGACACACTCCGCTGGTGCGGCTGCGTCGCGTGGCGAAGGACCTGCCCTGCCCGG
>JANNKI010000331.1:0-3982 GCA_031396225.1 bacterium
CAATGCCGCGAGCAGGTTCTCCTCCTCGGGGCCCAGTTCGCGCATCGTCGCCTCGAGCCGCGGACCGCTCATGGCGGCTTCGGCCCCCTCGGCCAGCGCGAGGTACACGGCCAGGTGTCGCTCACGAAGCGCGGCATGCTCCAGGTGCGCATCGAACTTCTCCAGCGCGAACCGCCACACGCTCTCGAGGAACCGGTAGCGGGGGACCCCGCCCTCGCCGTGTTGCACCACGACGAGGGATCGCTCGACCAATCGCGTGAGCAGGTCGAGCACGCCGAACTCGTCGCCGTCGTCGGAACACACGGCGGTGGCACGCTCGAGCGTCCAACCGCCGGTGAACACCGCGAGGCGGCGGAGCAGGTCCTGTTCGGGCGCGAGCAGGTGATCCCAGCTCCACTGGATCACGGCGAGCACCGTCTGCTGCCGTGACGGCGCTCCGGCACTCGAACGGGTGAGCAGCTTGAACCGATCGCCGAGGCGAGCGCGGATCTGGTCCACGCCCAACAGCCGCACGCGCGCGGCGGCCAGCTCCAGGGCGAGCGGAATACCGTCCAGCCGGCGACAGATCTCGGCCACGGCCGAGGCGTTTCCGTCCTCAAGTTGGAACGTGGTCGAGGCGGCGCGCGCACGTTCGCAAAACAGGCGCACCGCCTCGCTGGCGTCGGCCGCCGCGGCCGTGCGTACGTGCACGCCGGGTACCGACAGCGTCGGAACGGTGTAGAGCGTCTCGCCTTCGACGCCGAGGGGTTCGCGGTTCGTCACCAGCATCTTCGCCTCGGGACAGGTGCGCAACAGCTGCGTGGCCAGTGTGGTGCAGGCCTGCGGGTGCGTCTCGGCGTTGTCGAGCATCACCAGCGCGCAGCGCGGAGCGAGCCATGCGGTCACACCCTCGATCAGCGAGCGGCCTTGTTCGTCGCGCACGCCGAGCGTCGCGGCGAGTGCTTCGACCAGGCGCTCGGGCTCAGCGAGCGGTGCCACGTCCACGAACCAGACGCCGTCGCGGAACGTGTCGAGTTGGCTCTCCGCCAACTGGAGCGCCAGGCGGGTCTTACCCGAGCCACCGATGCCGGTGAGCGTCAGCAGCCGCGTCTTGCCCAACGCGCGCGTGCACTCGGCGAGCGTGGCCTGTCGGCCCACGAAGCTCGTGGCCTGCGCGGGCAGGTTGTGCGGCGTGGTGACGCGCTCGCCCTCACGCAGCGCCGCGGCGCGCCGGATGCCAAGCGCTTCCTCGAGCGTGAAGCGCAGCTCGCGAGCCGAACGCGGACGTTGCTCGGTGTCCTTCGTGAGGCACGCCTCGATCATCGCGCGCACGGCGGCCGGCGTGCGCTCCGGCAGCGCGCCGAGGCCGGGGACGTGGTTCAGCACCTGCGCCATGGCCACGAACGGGTCGTCGGCCGGGAACGCGCGCCGGCCGCTCAGGCACTCGTAGAGCAGGCATCCGAACGCGAACACGTCGGTGCGCTCGTCCTGCGTGCCGGCCAGCACCTGTTCGGGACTCATGTAGCCTGGCGTGCCCGACACCGGGCCCGACATCGAGGCGGACTGCTCTCCCGACACGCTCGTGAATCCCGCCGCCGGCGGGCCCGCGGCTGTCGGCCTCGGATTGGCGAGCCCGTACGTGCGTTTGGCGAGGCCGAAGTCGAGCACCTTCACGAGTCCGCGCGGCCCGAGCATGACGTTGCCGGGCTTCAAGTCGCGGTGCACGACACCCTGCTCGTGCGCCACCTCGAGCGCCTGCGCCACCTGTGCTGCGACCTGGAGCGCCTCGTCCACGGTGAATCGCTCGCGAGCGAGCCGCTGGGCGAGCGACTCGCCTTCCACCAACTCCAACACGAGCACCATCGTGCCGCCCGGCATCTCCTCGAGGCCGTGGATGGTGGCGATGTTCGGGTGGTTCAACGAGGCCAGTGCCAGCGCCTCGTTCCGGAACAGCGCAAGCGCTTCGGAATCCGCCGTGAGTCGCGAGGGCAGCAGCTTGAGCGCCACCTCGCGCTGGAGCCGCGAATCGCGCGCGAGCCACACCTCGCCCATGCCGCCCGCTCCGAGCCGGCCGAGGATCTCGTAGGGGCCGAGCCGCTTGACCGGCGGTGTTTCCGACGGCGTGCTCATCGGAACAGCGTCTCGGGCACGCTCGCGTCGCGCCACTCGCCCGGGGCGAGCCCCTCGAGCGTCCATGGGCCCACCGCGGCGCGAACGAGTCGCAGCGTGGGGTGGCCGACGGCGGCGGTCATGCGGCGCACCTGCCGATTGCGGCCCTCGCGCAGCCCCAGTTCGATCCAGCTCGTGGGGATGGCGCGTCGCACGCGGATGGGCGGGTCGCGCGGCGGCAAAGGAGGCTCGGCGATCCGCCGCGCGAGCGCCGGGCGCGTGACGCCGTCGGAGAGTCGGACACCCCGGCGCAGCGACTCGAGCGCGCGTTCGGACACGTCGCCGTCCACCTGCACCCAGTAGAGCTTCTCCAGCTCGTGGCGCGGGTCGGCGATGCGCGCCTGGAGCACACCGTTGTCCGTGAGTACCAGCAGGCCCTCGCTGTCGGCGTCCAGCCGGCCGGCGGCGTAAACGCCCGGCACGGGCACGAACTCGGCGAGCGTTCGCCTGCCCTCGCGGTCGGTGAACTGGCACAACACACCGTGCGGCTTGTAGAGCAACAGGAGTCGGGGCATGGTTTCGCAGTGTAACGCGGTTCGGTGAGCGGGACTCGCACGCGCCGGGCGGTCAACGCGTGGCGGTCGTGCGATCGCGATGCTGCGTGATGAGTCGCTCCACCACCTCGGGTTCAGCGAGCGTGCTGATGTCTCCGAGCCCTTCGTACTCGCCCGCCGCGATCTTGCGCAGGATGCGCCGCATGATCTTCCCGCTGCGCGTCTTGGGAAGCCCTGGCACGACGTGCACCACGTCGGGTGCGGCGAAGCCGCCGATCGCATGCCGCACCTGCTCCTTGAGCGCACCCTCGAGTTCGGCTCCGGCACGCGAGGACCAGTCCTTCGCGAGCAGCACGTAAGCGTAGACGCCCTGCCCCTTGATGGCGTGCGGGAATCCCACGACCGCGGCCTCGGCAACGGATTCGTGCGCCACGAGCGCGCTCTCCACCTCGGCCGTGCCGAGCCGATGACCCGCCACGTTCAACACGTCGTCGATGCGGCCGGTGATCCAGTAGTAACCGTCCTCGTCGCGGCGGCAGCCGTCCCCGGTGAAGTAGTAACCCGGGTACTGCGAGAAGTAGGTCTCCTTGAAGCGCTGGTGATCGCCCCACACGGTGCGGGCCTGGCCGGGCCAGGGCGACGTCAGGCACAGCGCGCCCGACACGCCGTTGCCTTCCAGCACGCGGCCCGACTCGGGGTCGAGCACGACGGGTCGGGTTCCGAAGAATGGCAGTGTCGCGGAGCCGGGCTTCGTGGGCGTTGCGCCCGGGAGCGGCGTGATCAGGATGCCGCCGGTCTCGGTCTGCCACCACGTGTCGACGACGGCGCAACGCCCGTCGCCCACGACCGCGTGGTACCAGCGCCAGATCTCGGGATTGATGGGCTCGCCCACCGATCCCAACACGCGCAGGCTCTGCCGCGAATAGCGCTTCACGTGTTCGTCGCCGGCTTGCGCGATGGCGCGGAGCGCCGTGGGCGCGGTATAGAAGATGTTGATGCCGAGGTCGTCCACCATGCGCCAGTACCGGCCTGGATCCGGATGGACGGGGGTGGACTCGAACATCACGGTGGTGGCGCCGTTCGCGAGCGGCCCGTACACGATGTAGGTGTGGCCCGTGATCCAGCCGACGTCGGCAGCGCAACAGTAGACATCGCCTTCGTGCCAGTCGAACACCAGCTTGTGCGTCATGGCTGCGTAGACCAGGTCGCCGCCCGTGGTGTGAAGCACGCCTTTGGGCTTCCCGGTGCTGCACTCCGTGGTGTTCGGCGGATTCTCGGCGGAGTCGCTGCGCGACCGCATCCTCGACGCGGGCTGCAAAGTGCTGATCACCGCGAACGAG
>JANNKI010000347.1:0-10818 GCA_031396225.1 bacterium
TCGGGCAGCTCGCCCTTGGCGGTGATCTGCACGCCCGAGCCGCCGCGCACACTCACCATCCACAGTTCGGCGGTGCCGAGCGAGCTGTAGTCCGTGAGCCGCTTCTTGCACACCACCCACTCGCCGTCCGGACTCCACGCGCCCTGATTCATCACGAGCTTCTCGCGCGTGACCGGTCGCGGATTCGTGCCGGCGGCGTCGGCCACCCACACGTTGTCACACCCGCCGCGGTCGCTCGTGAACAGCAGCCGCCGGCCGTCGGGCGACCAGCGCGGCCCGTAATCCCAGGCCGGGCCCGACGTGATCCGCTTCGCCACGCCGCCCGCGAGCGGCAGCGTATAGAGGTCGCCCAACAGATCGAACACGAGTGTGCGGCCGTCCGGATGCACGTCCACCGACATCCACGTGCCCTCGTGCACCTCGAAGCGCACGGTGTCGGCCGGGCCGTGCGGCTGGTTCACGAACCAGGCGGTATCGTCCTTCTTGGGGCTCTCCGGCGTCGCGGCCGCCTTGCCCGTGTCGGTGGCCGCCTCGTGCGCGCCCACATGCGTGAGCGGGTCGGCGGCGACCGCGGGACGCGTGAGCGTGAGCAGGGACAGCGCGAGGAGCCGGACGAGGTTCCGTGCGGCGAAGCCGCACAGCGGCCGGAACGCGTGCAGGGGCATGGGGCGCCTCTCGTGGAATCGGGGGTGGATCCAGCGATGCGCGGTGCGACGACCCGCGGGGCGGCCACGATGCCCGAACGTCGCTCGACTGGCGCAGCGGATTCCCCCGAGTGCGGCGGACCCCGCGACGGGCGGGACCTCGGAGCGCCGGGCGCCCGAGCCGCCCGCCGGTCCGCGTGATTGCCGCGCCCGTCCCGGCTGGATTGGGGCCGCGTCAACGCTCGCCTATGTTGTGAGAATCTCAGGTGTCATAGTGCTGTCCCTGTCCCCCGGTCGCGCTCCCGCATGCGGGTCGCGGCCGGTCCCTCCTGACCCCACCGGCGCTCCCCGCGGAACGCTGGCCGAGGAGTGCTCCCGCGATGCGCTGCCTCATGCCGCACCGTATGGTCGTGATACTCGCGCTGTTGGGCGTGGCGTCCACCGCCATAGCCGCCGACAAGCCGAAGGGCAAGGGCAAGGCCGGCGCCGGCGCCGCCGCTGCCGTGGCCGCGGCGGGCGGCGCTTCGGACAAGCCGTTCGGCGAGTGGGCCAAGCTCACCAAGGACGCCGAGCAGAAGAAGGGCTTCTTCACGCTGTGGAAGAAGCGCGACAACGTCTACCTCGAGCTCTCCAAGGAGCAACTCGGCCAGCCGTTCCTGTACGTGGCCAGCCTGTCGCGCGGCATCGGATCCAACTTCGTGCTCGGCGGCCTGCCGCTGGACGACCGCATGTTGCAGTTCGAGCGCCACGGCGACCGTGTCCTGCTCGTGCACGTGAACACGTGGCTCCGCTCGCCGAAGGACACGCCCATCGACAAGGCGCGCGAGCTGAGCATTCCGAACTCGCCGGTGCAATCCTTCAAGATCGAGAGCGAGCACGATTCGTCCAAGGCGGTGCTCATCGACCTGGCGGCGCTGCTGATCTCCGATTTCACGGACCTCAGCGAAGGGCTCAAGAACTCGTTCGGCAACGTGCCCGTGCGCTTCGACAAGGAGCGCTCGACACTGGGGAGCCTGAAGACGTTTCCCGACAACACCGAGATCGAGGCCACGCTCACGTATTCGCCGAATGACCGCACGCGACTGAACCTCGACGCCGTGCCGGACAACCGCTACATCCCGGTCGGCGTGCACTACTCGTTCTCGCGGCTGCCGGCCAATCCCATGGCGGTGCGCTATGCCGACAATCGCGTGGGATACTTCCTGGATGCCACGAAGGACTTCGGCCGCGACGAGAAGGAGAGTTTCTGGCTCCGCAACATCCACCGCTGGCGGCTCGAGAAGAAGGACCCCGCCGCCGCGGTGTCCGAGCCCATCAAGCCCATCGTCTACTACATCGACTGGACGGTCCCGGACAAGTTCCGTCCGTGGGTCAAGTCGGGCGTCGAGAAGTGGCAGAAGGCGTTCGAGCTGGCCGGCTTCAAGAACGCCATCCTCGCCAGGGATCCTCCGAAGGACGACGCCGACTGGGATCCCGAGGACGTGCGCTACAGCACCATCCGCTGGATCACGTCGACCGACCCGAGCTTCGGCGCCATCGGGCCTTCGCGCGTCGACCCGCGCACGGGTGAGATCTTCGACTCGGACATCCTGTTCGAGGCGAGCATGTTCCAGAGTTTTGCGAACAATTACCGCCGCTTCGCAGGTCCGGAGGCCATCGCCGAGAGCGCACTGCCGGAGAACGCGCTCAAGCACCTCCCCCCCGGCATGAAGCTCGACCGGTTGTGCATGGCCGGCGACGCGCTGGCTGGCGCGGGCGAACTGCAGCACCTCGCATTGCTCATGGACGGCTCGCTCGAGCCCGGCAGCCCGGTGCCGGACGCATTCCTGCGCACGGCGGTGGAGTGGGCCACGTTGCACGAGGTGGGCCACGCGCTCGGCCTGCGCCACAACTTCCGCTCCAGCACGAGCACGCCCTACGTGCAGCTCCAGGACCAGTCGTTCACGGGCACGCGCGGCCTCTACTCCTCGGTCATGGAGTACCCGAGCCCGAACATCGACTACGCGCGCTCGAAGCAGGGTGACTGGTACACGACCACGGCCGGCACGTACGACATGTGGGCGATCCGCTACGGCTACGCGCCGAGCGGCGCGGACAACGCCGAGGCGGACTACGCGTTCGCTCGCAGGATCGCGGACGAGTCGCTGCAACCGGGCCATGAGTACTCGACCGACGAGGACACCTATCCGGCCGACGCCCCGGACCCGCGCTCGAACATCTACGACCTGGGCGATGATCCGCTGCAGTTCGCGAAGGACCGCACCGCGTACATCGCGAAGCTGTGGCGCTCGCCGAGCCTCGAGGAGCGCGTGGTCGGCCGCTCGGGCGACCTGACCGCGCTTCGCCGCGCCATGGACAGCATGGCGCAGCAGTTCGCGATCGCGGCCGGTATGGCCGTGAAATACGTGGGCGGCTCGTACATGACGCGCGTCGAGCGCGGGCAGCCGGGCGAACGAGACCCGGTGGACCCGGTGCCTGCCGCGCGCCAGCGCGAGGCGATGGACTTCCTGTCTCAGAAGGTGTGGGCGAGCGATGCGATGACGGCGCCGGGATCGTTGCTCGAACGCATGCCCCCGAATCGTTGGTCGCACTGGGGCATGGGACCGGGCAGTACGTTCACCGGCCGGCATGACTACGGCTGGAACGACCGTGTGCTGGCGATCCAGAGCACGCTCATGAACGCCGTCACTTCGCCGGCGTTGCTGGCCCGGCTGCGCGAGCAGGAGACGCGTTCGGCGAACGCCTATCGCGTCGCCGAGCACTTCGACAAGCTCACGCGCTCGATCTGGGGCGAAGTGGGCAGCGCGAGCCCCGCGGCGATCCGGCCGTTGGATGGCCCGCACACGCGGCGCGAGTTGCAGCGCGCCTTCGTGGATCGAATGGCGACGTTCGTGGTGGACCCGCCGCCGGCGGCTCCTGACGATGCCCGCGCGCTCGCGCGGCTGGCGCTCTCGCGCGTGGACGCTCGCTGTGGGCGTGCGCTCGCGGCCGAGGGACCCATGGGCGACAACACGCGCGCCCACCTGCTCGAGACGCGGGCCCGCATCCGCCGCGCGCTCGATGCCAGTCGGAGCGCGGACCCTGCGGCCCCACCGGCTCGTCCGGGCGGCCCGTTCGGGACGGTGGCCCCGCGCTGAGCTCACCCCTCCGGGCAGCGCCCGGTCGAACCGAAGCACGCTGCGCCCCGGGGGGACACCCTCCCGGGGCGCAGCAGTGTCGGCCGTAAGGCGTCGCCCTCAGGTCTCGTTCGTCTCGTTCTCGCAACAGCTTGGCGCCGGGAGCTCAGGTTGTGACTCAAGTCGGATCGGCCCCGCGGAAACGCGCGTCACTTCAGATAGAGCGACACGCCGGGTCCGATGGGCCATCCCATCGCGCCCCACACCAGCAGCAACAGCATCCACGTGATCAAGAACGACACCGAGTACGGGATCATCATGGCGATGACGGTGCCGATGCCAGCCTTGGGGTCGTAGCGCTTCACGTAGGCCAGGATGAACGGCATGTAGGGCATGAGCGGCGTGATGATGTTCGTGGTGGAGTCGCCGATCCGATACACCACCTGCGTGCCCTCGGGCGTGAAGCCGAGCAGGACGAACATGGGCACGAACAGCGGCGCCATGGTGGCCCACTTGGCCGACGCCGACGCCGTGAACATGTCCAGGACCACCGTGATGAGCACCAACCCCACCAGCAGCAGCGGGCCGCCCAGGCCGAGCGTCTTGAGCGCCTGCGCGCCGGAGATGGCCAGGATGGCCGCCAGGTTGGACCACGCGAACCAGTTCACGAACTGAGCGGCCACGAATGCGAGTACGATGTAGGTGCCCATCGCGGACATGCTGTCCGCCATCATGCGCATGACGTCGCGATCGTTGCGGATACTGCCCGCCACCCAGCCGTAGGCGAGGCCGGGCACCAGGAACAGCACCATCACCAGCACGACCATGCTCTCGAGCAACGGCTTGTAAGCATCGAGCCCGCTCGCCTCCGACAGGCGAAGTGGCGCCCACGGGGCCAGCGTCAGCACCGCGAACACGCCCAGGCAGAGGAGTGCCGCCACGATCGCGGCGCGGATCGCCGGACGCTCGCGCGGGTCGTTCTCCTGTGGCGCCGCAGCCTCGCCTCGCCACGGCCCCAGGCGTGGTTCCACGATCCGGTCCGTCACCCACGTGCCCACACCGGTCAAGAGGAACGTGGACGCGATCAGGAAGTACCAGTTGCCGAGGATGCCCACGGAGTAGCCGGGCAGGAGCCGGGAGGCATCCACCGCACTCTGGGTGAGACCTGCGAGCAGCGCGTCGAGTGGGCTCGGAAGAAGGTTCGCGCTGAAGCCTCCGGCCACGCCGGCGAACGCCGCGGCGATCCCTGCGAGCGGATGACGTCCCGCCGCCAGGAACAGCAGTCCCGCCAGCGGCGGCAGCACGACGATGCCGGCGTCCGCCGCCAGGTTCGCATTGACTCCGGTGAACACGATGGCGGCGGTGAGCAGGCTCTTCGGGATGCTGGTGACGAACCCGCGCAATGACGCCGCGACGAGCCCACTTCCCTCGGCCACCCCCATCCCAAGCATGGCCACGAGCACCAGCCCGAGCGGCGCGAAGCCGGTGAAGTTGCGCACCATCTCCGTGAACATGCGCCGCACGTTCTCGCGCGTGAGCAGGTTCTCCGCAACGATCGCCGTGCCGTCCTTGGGATGGGGCACCTGCACGCCCAACTGCGACGCCACCACAGAGGCCACGACCACGAGCAGCGCCAGCAGCACGAAGATCGTGGCCGGCTCGGGCAGCCGGTTGCCCACGCGCTCGAGCAGGTCGAGCGCCCGGCCGAGCGCGCTTCGATCGTTCGCAGGCTCCTCTCCGCTCACGGGCTCCCCTTCCGTTTGCCGCGCTCCGGCGCCGAGGGCTCGGCGCGGGGCACACGGACCGGCCGACCCTGCCACGACTGCAGGGCCCGAGTCACCACCGATTCCGCCGGACGCCCGCGGGGATCGAACGGATCCGACACACGCGTCGCGCTGCCCCACTTCCACACGAATGCCCCGGCCACCCACTCGCAGGGTTCCAGCGCCGCAACGGCGGCCTCCCAGCAGGCTCGCTGTGCTTCGGCATCGTCGGCGACGCGTGGCTCCTCCCACGGTCGGACCGGCGCGAAAGCGCTCGGCGCATAGCCCAGTTCCGCCAGCAGCACCGGGCGACCGTGGCGTCGCGCCAGTGTCTCGAGCGAGGTGAGCGCGCGCTCGGCGCCGCGACGGAGTGCCCGCGGCTCGCGCGTGGGCTGCTCGGAGAGCGGCGCGTAGAACGACACACCGATCAGGTCGAGCGCGTCCCAGAACGTCACGTGCGCGGCCTCGTCCCAGTTGGCGCCGTAGGAGAGCAGGCCTCCGTAGACGCGGCGCACCGCCCCGATGAGCGCGCGCCAGCGTGCGGGGTCGGCCGCGGTGCTGCTGGCCAGTTCGTGCCCCACGAACAGGCCATCCATGCCCTCGCGTTCGGCGAGCAGCGCCCAGTGAAGCAACACCTCCTCGTAGCCAACGAAGAACCTCTGCCAGCCCGACGGCGCGAACGACAGCTCGCCCGCCCAGCCGCGAGTCCACACGTGCGGCTTGAGCCACACACGCAGCCCCGCGGCGCGCACGCGTGCCGCTGCCTCGCACACCGCCTCGTCGCTCTCGCCATCGGGCCCTGCGTCCGCGCTGTTCCCGATCTCCGGCACGCGCGGATCGGCGAGCCAAGCGAACGGTGTCAACGACACCCAGTCGGCGCCCGCCTCGCGCACGCGTGCGATCTGGCGCACGCACTCGCGCGAGAGATAGCCGTGCTCGAGCCCGACCGTGTGCGCCAGGCACACGCCGCGCTGGAACCCCTGCGAGGGGCGCCACGGCTCGCGCCGCGTGCGCGCGGCCGCGGCCCGGCCGGTGCGCGCCAGGGAATCCGCCAACGCGCGGTAGCGCCGCTCCACGAGCCGCGGGGAGACTCCCGCCGCACGGCACAGACTGTCGAGCGTGCCCGGTGGCTCGGCGCGCAGCATCGCCAGCACCGCCGCACGCCGCGAGGCCCCCGACGCGCTCTCCCACACCGCCCGCACCAGCAACGCGCGCGCGGGCACCCACACGAGCGGCGAGCGCCACGCGTCATCGCGGGACGCCGCCCGTGCCGCCGCGGGCAGGCGCCCGCCGAAATAGAGTCGGGCGAGCGAGCGATCGAGGCTCTCGCCTTCGAACCGCCCCGTGAAGTGCGTGGCGGCCGGCCGCAGGAATCGCGAAGCGCCCGAGCCGCCCTGTTGCACGAGCCGCACGGCGGCCACGCTCCACAGGTCGAACGTGGCGCGACCGAAGGGCAGTGCTGCGTGCGCGGACGTGCCGCCGGCGGCGGCGCCCACGTGCTCGGCGTGCGTGTCGCGCGTGAACACGCCTTTCTCCTCGAGCGAGCGATAAAGCGTGAGCGTCACCGGCGCGCCACCCGCGGGGGCGGACCATCCCTGGCGCGCGAGACGCGCGAGCAGTTCGGTCGAGGCGGCTCGCACCGCGTCGGCGCCGGCCAGGCCAGCCGGGGCGCGCACCACCACACCGGCGCCGGCCTGCGAGCGGAGCGTGCTCACGTACCGCTCGCGCTCCGCCTCGCGGTCGCGGTCGCGCGACGCGTCGTATCGCCAGGGCCGCCCGCCGTCCTGGGCGAACGTGCCGGTGCGCACCAGCTCTCCCCCGCGCACGACGCGCCAGTCCTCCTCGCCGAATGCGAACCCGCCGCGCCGCGCGAGCGCCTCGGGCGTGTTACCGGCGGACAGGAGCAGGAAGCGCTTCGGTGCGAGTGGATTCGGCCACGACAAGTGGACGGCGTCGAGCGGCTTGTCGTACAGGCGGCCCTGCCACCGGAAACCCTGGCCCTCGAATCGCACGGGCAACACCTCGGCGAACCGCCTCGTCCACTCGTTCTCGCGACTGCCGCCCAGCAGATAGACCGGGCCCGCGGCGAGCATGCGCTCGTCGGCGTCGCGGTCCGACACGACGCGGCTCGAGTCCAGCCCGAACGCGCGTTGGGCCAACGCCAGCGCACGGGCGCGCAACATGGGTGTGGTCGCGGGGTCGCGCGTCCCGTAAACGAACCGGAACGGCGGCGAGTCGGCGATCGCCGCCTCCATCTGCTCGCGCGTGAAGCGCGGCGGCTGCAGCTCGAGTGCTGCGGCTTCGCCCGCGAGGAGAAGCGTCAAGAGCAGGCCGGCGAACACCAGGCCATGGCGAGCGCGGACGGCGTGCCGGCGGGCCATGCGCGGGGTCAGCGCGGGATGACGCTCAGGACCTGGAACCGGATCGCATACGTGCGTGGCTTGCCCTCGACCAGGAAGAACAGATCCACGCCGAACGACTTGCCCGCATACGTGGGCGCGCTCGAATCCTCGGGCAGCAGCGGCCGGCGGAGCTGCTCGTCGGGCGTGGCCCCCGGATCCAGCAGGTGGTCGATCGAGAACACGTAGTCGCCGTAGCGTTGCTGCGGCATGACCTGCGTGAGCGCCTGGGTCGAGAACCGGTGCCGCCAGCGCGTGTCGGAGTGCGCCGCTTTCGCGGATACGCCGTTCGGGTCGTGGAAGACCGAACGATCCCAGTCGATCTGCACCGGCCGGCCCTGCAGGTTCTCGACCGCAAAGTAGAGCGCGTTGGGCGACGGCCGGAAGGAGAACGTCAGCTCACGGTCGCGGAAGGAGAACGTCCCGCTGCTGGCCGGCTCGGTCTGGCGAAAGCGGTACACGAACAGCGCGTCGACCGAACCGGGGATCGAGCCGACGGTATCCGCGGCGGTGGTGACGGAGCTCGGGCCCGGCCGATCGGCCGCGCCCGCGCCCGCGGGCGGCGGCGGCGCGCTGCCGGGCTCGGGAGTGGCGCCACAGCCCGCGAGCATCACCGCGGTGAACGACAGGACGGCTGCAATCAGGGGCCGACGCATGAAAGGCAGCCTAGCGAACGCGCCGAGAGGCGTCCAACCGCGAACGCCCACCGCCTCGCGGGTCAGCGTCGGCGCGGTCAGAACGGCGTCGGCCCGGCATAGCCCGTGAGCTCCACGAAGCCCTCACCGGTGATCGGCTCGCCCGCGCTCCGGCCCGTGACGAGCACGCGACCCTCCCAGTAGGCGAGTCCGCGCATGCTCTCCACCACGAGCTCCTGGTCCTCCAGCGTGGGACGGAGCGTCAGCTCGAGCGCCTCGCCGGGGAGCCGCACGATCCAGCCGCTCGGATAGCGCGCGCGGGTGCGCGGGCTCATCCATTGGCCGGTGGCCTCGATCGTGAACGCCTCGAGCGGCACGTGGCGCGCGCGGCCGTCCGCCTCGACGAGCGTGCCCGAGGAGAGCGGCTCGCTCCCGCCCCCCCGCAGCCTCAGCCGGTAGAGCATGAGGTCGCGGCCGTCCGAGAGCTGCACGCTGAACCAGTCCCAGCCCGTGTGCGTGTCGCGCAGGCGATCGCTCGAGAACTCGTGATCCATCCACGATCGCCCCTCCACCGCGAGTGTGTCGTCGCCCACGATCAGCCGCCCTCGCGTCGCCAGTCGCGTGAGCGAGTAGTAGTGCGAGGCGTTGCCCGCGCCCGCGGACTTCTGGCTCACACCGCGCAGGCCGTGGATCACGGGCGGCTTCTCGGGCCTCATGCGCAGGTCGAACGCGAAGTCGCCGCCCTGGCCCACCACGCGGTGCGTGCGGCGGTCGGCGTCGAGCCCGGCGTAGTCGTCGCCAAGCCACACGAGGTAGCGCGTGCTGTCCGCCCCGGCCAGGTCCATCGCCTGGCGTTCTGCGCGTTCGTTGGAACGGAAGCGCCGGCCGCGGTCGTCGCTGAGCGTCACGTGGCGGAAGATCACGTGGCGGGCGCGCCACGCCGAGCCACCCTCGGCGGCGCGCGCGCCCGGCAGCCCGATGCGGCAGTACGTGGCCTGGTAACCGAACGTGCGCGCGCCCGCTCGCAGATGCCCGGTGTAGTACCACCACTCGCTGCGGAAAGTGGGATGCGCGGCGTGGTCCTGCGGGAACGCAAACTTCCACGGCGGCACGGCGAGCCGGAAGCCGTCCGCGTCCAGTGCCACCGGCGGCGCGGCCGCGACAGCACCCAGCACGAGACCGAGGAGCGCGAGCGCCGTGACGGGGCGAAGCCTCATTCCGCCCTCAATGCACCGGCCGTGGCGCCGGAGGTGGCGAGCCGGGCGGGCAGCAGGCCCGCGAGCGTGGCGGTGAGCGTCATCAGCACCACGGCGCCGACGAACACGCCGGGCTCAAGTGTGAGCTGGATGCTCCAGCCGAAGAACTGGCGATTGATGACGTGCACGAGCAGGAGCGCCAGCACCAGTCCGGCCGCGCAGCCGAGCAGCGAGCCCGCGGCGCCCAGGACGGCACTCTCCACCAGCACGAGCGTGCGCAACTGGCCTCGTCGGGCGCCGAGCGCGCGCAGCGTGGCCAGCTCGCGGCGACGCTGCAGCACGAGTGCCGTGAGGGTGCTCACCACCCCCAGCACGGAGACGAACATCGCGATGGCCTGCAGCGCCCACGTGATGCGGAACGTCTCGTCGAACACCGCCAGCACGCGCTGGCGCAGCTCCTGGTTCGGGGTCACGTGCAGCCAGCGGTCGGGGCCCGCGAGCCGCAGGAAGGCCGCGCGCACCGCGTCACCGGAGGCGCCGGGCTCCAGATACAGCGCCATGCTCTCGGTGCGGTCGTCCTGCCAGAGCCGTGCGTAGAGCGCGCGGTCCATGAGCACGGCGCCGGCGTCGGTGCTGTAGTCGTAGAACACGCCCTCCACCCTCACATCCACCTGTCCGCGCGCCGCCGGCAGTACCAGCCGGTCGCCGGCTCGCAAGCGAAAGCGGTGGGCGAAACTCTCGGTCACGATCACGCCGTCACCAACTCGCGCGCGCTCGAGTACGGCACGCGTGTCCTCGCCACCCACGAACCCAAGCTGCCCCTGGTCGCGCTGCACCGCGAACTCGATCCCCACCACGCTCGCCACCCGCCCGCCCAGCGTCACCGTGCTCGCGCGGTAGGTGTCCACCGCGCGCACGCCGACGAGCGCGCGGGCGCCGGCGACGAGTTCCACGGGCAGCGACGTGGCGCGCTGCGAGGTGCGATGCCCCACCGACTCCACGTACAGGTCACCGCGCAGCGTCTGGGTGATCCACAGGTCCACGGTGCGGCGGAAACTTCCCACC
>JANNKI010000370.1:0-6948 GCA_031396225.1 bacterium
CCGGCGGGCTGCCGGGGGCGGTCGCTGACGCGGTTACTCCCGCTCGGGGGGCATCGGCGACGGCTTGAGTCGCAGCGCCAAGGCGATCGCACCACCCAGGATCACGGCGGCGAATCCGAACCATTGGATCGCGTAGGAGACGTGCACACTCTCGCCGGGCACGTCGTAGGGCTCGGGCTTCGGCGACGGCTCGTCGCTCGCCGAGGGCGAGTCACCGCTCGCGGGCAACGCGCGCACCGACCACAGGGCGAGCGGACTGGGCAAGCGCGCGATCGCGTGGGCGGAATCGAGCGTGCGCGCCGACCACAGCTCCACTCCCGCACGCTCGGCCGGCAACGCCACCCACTCGTTCGCCAGCGCCGCGGAGCCGAGCGGCAGCACCACCCCCAACACATCCGCCACGCTGTCCGGCAGGCGTTCGGGATGCGCGCTGCGCGAGTCGGCGGCCGGGAGCCAGCCGCGCTCCACCAGCAGGTACTCGCCCGAGGCGAGCCGCACGGGGGTCACGAGCGACACGCCCGCCGCCCCGATGTACGAGCGCCCCGACAGCAGCACGTGCCGATCGCGCTCCCACATGCCGCGCACGCGCGCCCGGCGGCCGACCTCGGGCGCCGCGGCGGGCAGCGCCTCGGCCAGTTCGATCGGTGGCAGTGCCAACTGCGCACGCTGCGCGACATGGATCGCGCGCTTCCCGCTGGCGCGCGAGAGCTGCCAGAACCCCAGGCGCACGCACATGCCGGCGGCCGCCACCACGGCAATCGCCACCACCACGGTGCGGGCGCGCACGCTCAGCCCCCGGGCTTGGGCGCGGGCGGCTCCATCTCGATGGCGACGACAGTGGACTGGAAGCCGCACGTCTTGTGCGTGCCGTCGCAGAACGGCTTCTTCGAGGACTGGCCGCAACGGCAGAGCGCGATGCGGGTGCGGCCCGCCAAGCCGAACGACTTGCCGTCCTGGTCCACCAGCTCGAAGTCGCCTTCGACACGGATCGAACCGTTGTTGAAAAACGTCAGCCTGGTGCCAGCCATCGGACCTCCCGGTAACCGTCGGTGTCTCCTTGGGTTGGCACTGTATCAGCGCTCGCGGTCGGCGGCGACACGCCGCGGAGGCTGGCCTGTGACCGGAACGTTGCAACACTCGCCTCCGGTGCCACGTAAATCCCTGCACCGGCGCCCCCGTGGCCTGCGGCCCCGCCCGTCGGTGAAGCGGTCCTGTTCCGGAGGTCCGAATTGGTCGAGTTGATCGTCCTGGCCGCCGTCGCGTTCACGGTGTTGATCGTGATCGGCGTGCTGCTCTCGGTGTTCAGCGTGGTCGGTTGGTTCCTGTGGCTGCCCTTCAAGATCATCGGTTGGGCGCTCCGCCTGGTGGGCCTGCTGTTCGCGCTGCCGTTCATCCTGATCGCCTGCGTCCTGGGCGGCTTCGGCGTGTTGCTCGGCACGGGCTTCATGCTGATCCCGCTCTTCCCGTTGCTGCTCGTGGGCGCTCTCTTCTGGTGGCTGTTCCGCGATCGGCGGCGACCGACCTCGCAGGCCCGTGTCGTGAGCTGATCCCCACCCCCGACTTCGCCTGACCGGGCGAATCGCGCGGCGGCGTCTCCCACCCGGAATGGGAGCGCCGCCCGCTGCGTTAAGGGGGCGGCTTGAAATGCGATCGAGCGCACGGCATTCTCCCTCGGTTCGACCCCCTCCCACCTGCCTCCACGGCGCCCGTTGCGCCTTTTCCGCGAGAGAGAGCCCTTATGGCAGCCGATCCGTCCCGTCCATACATCTACGTGATGAAGGAGCTTCGCAAGGTCGTCCCCCCCAAGCGCGAGATCTTGAAGGGGATCTGGCTGTCGTTCTACTACGGCGCCAAGATCGGCGTGCTCGGCGCCAATGGCGCCGGCAAGAGCTCGCTGCTCCGCATCATGGCCGGCCAGGACCAGGAGTTCATCGGCGAGGCGTGGCTCGGCAAGGGCCACACCGTGGGCTTCCTGCCGCAGGAGCCGAAGCTGGACCCGAACAAGAACGTGCTGCAGAACGTGCAGGAAGGCGTCGCGGACAAGATGGCGGTGGTGAACCGCTTTAACGAGATCAACGCGAAGTTCGCCGAGCCCATGAGCGACGACGAGATGGAGAAGCTGCTCGCCGAACAGTCCAAGGTGCAGGACCAGATGGACGCCCAGAACCTGTGGGACCTGGACCGCCAGTTGGATATCGCCATGGACGCGCTGCGCTGCCCGCCCGCGGACGCCGAGGTCACCACGCTCTCGGGCGGGGAACGCCGCCGCGTGGCGCTCTGCCGCCTGTTGCTGTCCCGGCCAGACCTGCTGCTGCTGGATGAACCCACCAACCACCTCGACGCCGAGTCGGTGGCATGGCTCGAGCGCTTTCTCCAGGAATACGAGGGCACGATCGTGGCGGTCACGCACGATCGCTACTTCCTCGACAACGTCGCGGGCTGGATCCTCGAGTTGGACCGCGGCGAGGGCATCCCGTGGGAAGGCAACTACTCGAGCTGGCTGGAGCAGAAGCGGGACCGCCTCGCCAAGGAGGAGAAGCAGGAGTCCGCGCGCCAGAAGACGCTCGAGCGCGAGCTCGAATGGGTGCGGCTCGCCCCGCGCGCGCGCCAGGCCAAGAGCAAGGCCCGGCTCCAGGCTTACGAGCGAATGCTCTCCGAGGAAGGAAGCGAGAAGGTCGACAACGTCGAGATCTACATCCCCCCGGGGCCGCGGCTCGGCAATGTCGTCATCGAGGCGAACGGCCTGCGCAAGGGCTACGGCGACAAGCTCCTGATCGACGACCTCTCGTTCAAGCTGCCCCCCGCCGGGATCGTCGGCGTGATCGGGCCGAACGGCGCCGGCAAGACGACGCTGTTCCGCATGCTCGTGGGTGAAGAGCAGCCTGACGCGGGCACGTTTCGCGCGGGCGAGACCGTGAAGATCGCGTACGTGGACCAGAGCCGCGATTCCCTGAACGGGGGGAACACGGTGTACGAGGAGCTCTCGGGCGGGAACGAGCTCATGACGCTCGGCAAGCGCGAGGTCAATGCGCGCGCCTACTGCGCGTGGTTCAACTTTCGCGGTGCGGACCAGCAGAAGAAGGTCGGCACGCTCTCAGGCGGCGAGCGAAACCGCCTGCTCCTGGGCAAGCTGCTGCAGACGGGCGGCAACCTGTTGCTGCTGGACGAGCCCACGAACGACCTCGACGTGGACACGCTGCGCGCGCTCGAGGATGCGCTGCTCGCGTTCGCGGGCTGCGTCGTGGTGATCTCGCACGATCGCTGGTTCCTGGATCGCATCGCCACTCATATCCTGGCGTTCGAGGGCGACTCGCAGGTGGTGTGGTTCGAGGGGAACTACCAGGACTACGAGAAGCACCGGCACGAGCGGCTGGGCGCGGACGCGGATACGCCGCACCGGATCAAGTACAAGCCACTCGTCCGGGCGTGACCTCCGCGGCGGGGCATCGCGTTCCGAGCGGGAAGTTCTCCCCGCTCGAATATCGCGACCCCTCGCCGGCGCCGTGGCTGGTGCACCTGCTGGGCGTCGTGAATCGCGCCGCGATCCTGCCGGGGCTCCTGAAGATCCGGCGGTTCGACCTGCCGGCGGCGGACCGGGGGCGGCTGAGCTCGGCCGTCAATCCCGGGACGGCGGCGTTCCTGGGGCCCAACCATCCGGAGTTCCTCACCGACTGGATGGTGGACAAGGAGCTCTCGCGGCTCGCCTCGCCGCTCATGGCGCACTGGGCGAGCTACGAGATCGTGAATGCCGCGCCGCTGGCGCGCGCATTCTGGCTGGCCAACAACCTCATCGCCAACGTGCCGGGCGGCGGCGGCAAGGAGTACTCCGTGCGCTGGGCGCGCCAGGGGCACGGCGTGCTGCTGCATCCGGAAGGCACCGCCACGTGGCAGGGCGAGCGCGTCTCCACGTTGCTGCCGGGCCTGGTGGACATGGCGTGGGAGACCGCGGGGCGACTGCGGGCTGCGGGAGACGAGCGTCCGGTGTTCCTCGTGCCGGTCGTCTGGCGGCTCTCGTTCCTCGGCGATGCGCGGCGCGGGCTCGCGCGCGACATGGCGCGGCTCGAGCGCGGGCTCTCGCTGCCGCGCGGGGACCGCCTGCTCGTGCCGGAGCGATTCGGGGCGCTCCTGCGCCATCTGCTCGTCCGCCAGTGCGAACGGCTGTCGCTCGACGCGCCGCGTTTCACGCAGGCGGCGGGTGGCGGCTACTTCGACGCGCAGGCGGCGGCACTCGACCAGCTCAAGCGTTCGCTCGCGGAGCGCTACGGCGCGCTCGATCCCGATCTCACGCGCGCCCAGTTCCAGTTGCGGAAGGCCATGCGCGAGCGTGCCGCCACTGATGCCGAGGGCGTCCGGCGTGACCGCGGGCGACTCCTCGAGCTCCAGCGGCTCGCCAGCTTCGATCCCGCGCTCTACGATCGCCCGCGACTGGCGCAGGAACGCCTGGCCGAGGTGCTCAAGCGCACGCGCGCAAGCCTGCTCACGCGCGGGTTGCCGAATGTGCTCCACAACACCGTGCCGATCGCCGCGGCGCCGCGCGTGGTGCACGTCCGCGTGGCCGAACCGCTCGCCGTGCACTCGGCCTGGCGGCCGGAGGCCGCCAACGGCGGCGAAATCACCCGCGCCGCGCTCCTGACCGAGCATCGCGCCCGGTTGCAGGGCGAGCTCGATTCGCTCGGCCGCGAGCTCGAGGCCGGCGAAGCGCGGTTCGCGCTACCGAACCCGCTCCACCGGGGCTGACCCATCGCGCGCGTGCATTGACGCACGCGGGATCGGAACCTAGGCTGAGGGGGCGGTGCATGGGAAGGAGGATCCTTCCCTGGCGCCGCGCGGCGGTCTCCCCGATCGCCGCCCCGCCACGGAGAAGTCCGGATGCGGGCCACCATCGATCAAGGAGGATCCATTGAAGAAGTTCCTCTTCGCCGCCGCCGCCCTGTCCTTGCTGCTCGTGATCCCGGCGCCAGACGTCACCGCCGCTCCCATGGGAGGCCTGGGCTTTCGCACAGCGGGCTCGCCGTTCTCGGCGCTCCCGATCAGCCCCGTCCAGACCAGCCCGACCATCGGCTTTCGTCACTGGATGAACGATCAGGTCGGGTTCGATTTCGGCTTGGGTTACAATCAGTTCAAGATCGAGCCGTCGCCCGAGACGTGGACGGGCTTCGCGTTCGACGTGGGCCTGCCCATCTCGATCAAGAAGGTGAACGACCGGGTGAACTTCATCTTCCGTCCGGGATTCCAGTGGAGCTCTCTGGAGGACGAGGACACGTCGTTCCCGGCCACGGTGAAGTGGACGACCATCGCCGTCTCGGGCGAACTCGAGGTGGAGTGGATGGTCACCGACAACCTGAGTGTCTCCGCCTCGCAAGGGCTCGCCTACCACAAGCTCGAGGACGATGGTTCGCCCAAGACCACGGTCACGTCGTTCGGCACGACGGGCAGCAACTTCACGCAACTGGGCTTCCACGTCTATCTCTGGTAAGCGCTCGCGCAGCACGCTGACCGCCGTACCTCGACCCCCCCGGCGCCATCGCGCCGGGGGGGTTCGCGTTGCGTGCCGGTGGGCGGACGCAGGTTTGACGCGGTCCCGGGCCACGCCTAGCTTCGCGCCATGCCCCTCATCCAGATCGAGGACACGCGCCGGCGCGGCCGGCGCAGGAGCGTGGTGTGCCGCGTCGGGCAGGTGCCCGTCGGCGGGGACCACCCGGTCGTGGTGCAGTCCATGACCAACACCGACACCGCCGATGCCGCCGCCACCGCGGACCAGGTCGCACTGCTCGCGGCTGCCGGCAGCGAGCTGGTGCGGGTCACGGTGAACACGCGCGAGGCGGCGGCGGCCGTGCCGGAGCTGGCGCGACGACTTCGCGATCTCGGCGTGAGCGTGCCGATCGTGGGCGACTTCCACTACAACGGCCACACGCTGCTCACCGAGTACCCCGAGTGCGCGAGCGCGCTCGACAAGTACCGCATCAATCCCGGGAACGTCGGCGTGGGCGAGAGGCACGACGACAACTTCCGTCGCATGATCGAGGTGGCGGTCGCGCACGGGAAGCCGGTGCGCATCGGTGTCAACTGGGGCTCGCTCGACCGCGCGCTGCTCACGTCGCTCATGGACGCGAACGCGAAACGTGAAGAGCCGCTCACCGACCGCGAGGTGGTGCTCGAAGCCATGCGCGAGAGCGCACTGTCATCGGCCGAGCTGGCGGAGCGCTGCGGCCAACCGCACGACGCCATCATCCTGTCCGCCAAGGTCTCCGACGTACGCGACCTGGTGCAGGTCTATCGCGCGCTCGCGGTGGCTTGCGACTACCCGCTGCACCTGGGGCTCACCGAGGCGGGGCTCTCCACCAAGGGCATCATCGCCACGACGGCGGCGCTGTCCGTGCTGTTGTTCGAGGGCATCGGCGACACCATCCGCACCAGCCTCACGCCCGCGCCCGGCGGCGACCGCGCCGAGGAGGTGCGGGTGTGCCAGCAGATTCTGCAGTCGCTCGGCATCCGCCACTTCACGCCCCAGGTCACGAGCTGCCCTGGGTGCGGGCGCACCACGAGCACGTTCTTCCAGGAGCTGGCCGCGAGTGTGACCGGACATCTCGCGGCGCGCATGGCGGTGTGGCGCGAGCGCTACCCCGGCGTGGAGGAGCTGAACGTCGCGGTCATGGGTTGCGTCGTGAATGGCCCCGGCGAGAGCAAGCACGCCGACATCGGCATCTCGCTCCCCGGCACCGGCGAGGATCCGCGCGCGCCCGTCTACGTGGACGGCAGGCTGGCGGTGACTCTCAGGGGCGAGCGCATCGCCGAGGACTTCGCCAAGCTGCTCGACGACTACGTCGAGCGGCGTTTCGGGGGCTGAACCGCGAGCTTCTGCGGCTGCGGCGGAACAACAGGCGCTGCCGCTCCTTGCCGATCGGCGAGCGCGACGTCCGCTCCATCGTCAGCCGGGCGCCGTCGGGC
>JANNKI010000446.1:0-12452 GCA_031396225.1 bacterium
CTACAAGGTCTGCCGCGCGCTCAAGTTCGACGAACGCTACAAGCAGATCCCCATCTTCATCCTGAGCGCGCGCTCGGGTGAGACCGATCGTCGGCTCGCGCTGGAACTGGGCGCGGACGAGTTCCACACCAAGCCCTACGATCTGAGCGCGCTGGTCGAGCGAGTGCGCGCGCGGCTCGGGCAGAGCGGCGATCGCGCCGTGGCCTGAGCGGGGCCGCCAGAACGCTCAGCTCGCGACCGCGCCCGCTTCCGGGTGCAGCGCCACCACCTCGAGCATGCGGGCATGGAGCGTGGCGTTCGCGGCGACCATGCGGCGGCCGTCGAGCCGGAACGCCTCACCGGCGTAACCCGTGACCAAGCCGCCCGCCTCGCGCACGATCAACGTGCCGGCGGCCACGTCCCACGGCGACAGGTTCCCCTCCCACATGCCATCGAAGCGTCCCATCGCCAGGTAGCAGAGGTTCAGCGCGGCCGAGCCGTCGCGACGCACGCCCTGCGCGCGCAGCAGGAAGTCCTGGAACAGCGGAAGGTGGCGCTCGGGATGCTCGCGCACGTCGTAGGGGAAGCCGGTCACGAGCAGCGCGTCGTCCACGCGTTCGCACGGCGTCACACGAATGGGTCGGCCGTTGAGCGTGGCGCCCTGCCCGGCTGCCGCGGCGAACAGCTCGTCGCGCACCGGGTCGTAGACCGCGCCCGCGGCCATCCCGCCCAGCACCTCGACGCCCACCGAGACGCAGAAGAACGGGTAGTTGTGCGCGAAGGTCGTGGTGCCGTCGAGGGGGTCGCAGAGCCAGCGAGTGACCGGGCGGGGGCCCTCGCCTCCGGCGCGATGATCGGGCGCCGTGGCGGCGTCGGCGCCGCCGCCCGCGTGCGCGCCCGACTCCTCGGCGAGGATGCCGTGCGCGGGGAAACGCTCGCGGATCAGCGAGAGCAACAGCGCCTCGGAGCGTTTGTCGTACTCGGTCACCAGGTCGATGCGGCCCTTCTTCTCGGGCGCGTGCACGCGCCCGTAGCCCTCGAGCAGAATCGCGCCCGCGGCGCGCGCGAACTCGCACGCCGCGTCGCGGAGTGCCGCCGCGTCGGGCTCGCTCACGTGCGCCTCGCGGCCGAGTGGGCGCAGAACAGACGGAAGGAGCACCAGCCACAGTTCCGCTGGTCGGGCCGTGGCGGAAACTGCGCGGCGCGGATGCCGGCGGCGGCCTCGCGCACGCGGTCGCGGGCGCGGTCGAGGTGGTCGGGCTCCACCTCGGCGGAGCCGGTCACGCCGGTGCCCACGAACTGCAGCTCGACACGCGCGGGCGTGACCTGGCGGGCCTCGTGGTAGGCGAGCGCGTAGAGCCCGAGCTGGCCGCTCTTCAGCGATTCCTTCGCACGCGCGTCGGCCTTCTCGGGGTCCTCCACATCGGAGCTCTTGTAGTCCACCAGCACGATGCCCTCGGGCCGCTCGTCGATCCGGTCCCAGCGCCCGATCACCACGTCGTCGCCGACCTTGAACTTGAACTCGGTCTCCACCGCCAGCGGCGCGGCGCTGCCCGCGACGTCGCGCGCCACGAACCGGCGCAGCGCCTCGCGGCCCTGCGCCAGCATGCGTTCCTCGTGCTCGCGCGTGAGGAACCCCTCGGACGACCACGCCGACTCGAACGCCCCGACCACGTCGTCCACGTTCACCGGCAGTCCCTTGATGCGGTGCTGGTGCCAGATCTTGATGGCGTGGTGCACGGCGTTGCCGTACATGAACGCCGGGTCGCCCGCGAGTGGGACGTGCGCGATGTGCGCGAACAGGTACTTGAGCGGGCAGGTGAGGTAGTCGTCCACCTGCGCGTGCGAGAGCGTGAGGGGCTGGCCCTCGGGCAGCGGCGCCACCGGCGCCGGTACCGGCTCCGCCACGGGCGCGTAGCGCGCGATGGACTGCAACGCCGAAACGCCCCTCGCGCCCTTGGGCGCCGCGGGCAGGTCCAGGGCCTCGGCCACGAAGCGCGACAGCTTGGTCGCGCGCTTGCCGCCGTAGTCCAGTGCATGCGTGAGCACCAGGCGGTCCATGGCGCGCGTCATGCCCACATAGAAGAGGCGGCGCTCCTCGCGGTAGTGGTCGTCCGACGGGTCGCTCGGCTCGAGCGCCAGGTGCGACGCCGGGCGCAGCTCGGGCGGGAACTCCATCTCCTCGGCGCGGCGGTACTGCGGGAAGCGCTGCTCGACCAGGTTCACGAGGAACACGACCGGATACTCGAGTCCCTTGGCGCCATGGGCGGTGAGCAGGCTCACGACGTCCTCGTCGGTCTCCAACTCGGCGGCGGCCGGGTCGTCGCCCATCTCGATCAGCAGGTCCAGGTGCTCGATGAACGCCGGCACGCGGTCCTGCTTGAGCAGCGGGCCCACGCGCGACACGATGCCGAACAGCTTGTTCAGGTTCTGCACGCGCTCGAGCGACTCGGCGCTCTCCTCCGTCGTGAGCGCGGTCAAGAGCCCGCTCTCGGTGACGAATTGGTAGAGCACCTCGCTCGTCGGCCGGCGGACCGCGGTGTCGCACAGCTTCGCGTGCAGCGCGGCGAAGCGCCGCAGCGCGGCTTTCGTGACGTCGGCGAGCTCGCCCACGTGGCTGTCGCGGCCCGCGGCCGCGCTCATCGCCAGCCGCAGCATGCCGCGATTTGTGCGCTTCGCGCGCTGGCCCAGGCGGGCCAGGTCCACGGCGTCAGCGCCGAACAGCGGGTCGCCGAGCACCTGGTGCACCGAGCCGCCATCGGGGTCGGCCACGCTGCGCAGCAGGTTCAGGCACAACAGCACCTCGGGCCGCGTGTAGAGGCCGCGCGTGCCCACGCGACGATAGCGCACGCCGCGCGACTGGAGTGCCAGGGCGAACGCATCGAGGTATCCATGCGCTCGCGCGAGGACCGCGAAGTCGCGCGGCGCGGAGCCCGCGGCGATGCCGTTCGCGATCTCGTCGGCCACCCACTCCGCCTCGTCACGCCCGGTGGCGAACGGCCGGTGCTCCACCACGCCCGCGAGCACGGCTTCGCCCCCCGGCTCCTTTCGCTGGGCGAGCAGGCGCTTGTCCCAGCCGCGCTGGGACTCCAGTCGCCACGGGTCGTTCGCGCGGATCAATCGGTGCGCGTCGTCGAGGATGCGCTGGCCCGAGCGGTGGTTGCGCTTGAGCAGCACCTGCTTCGCGTCCGTGTACACGTCGAGGAACTGGAGCAGGTTCTCGATCCTGGCGCCGCGGAAGCGATAGATGCTCTGGTCGTCGTCGCCCACCACGGTCAGGTTCCGACGCTCTCCCGCCAGCAGGCGCACCATCTCGAACTGCACGTGATTGGTGTCCTGGAACTCGTCCACCAGGATCCAGCGCCAGCGGTCAACGATCTCGCGTCGCACGTGAGGTCGTTCGCGCAAGAGCCTCAACGCCAACCGGATCTGGGATCCGAAGTCGATTCTTCCAGCGCCCATGAGCAGTTCCTCGAATTTGGCGTACACGCGCGCCTTCTCGAGCTCGTCCGCGGCGCGGTCGGCTCGCTCGGGGTCCTCCCCGGCGGCTGCGGCGAGTTGGTCCGCGAACGCGCGGTAGCGGTCGGGTGCCACGTCCTCGTTGCGCGCGCGGTCGAAGAGCCCGGTGAGCGCGCGCAGGTGCGAGTCGGGCTGGCCGAGCGGCAGGTAGCGCTCGAGTCCCAGCTCGAACAGCCGCTCGCGGAGGAACACGAGGATCTCGGCCTGCGATTCCACGCGCAGCCGGCTCGTCAATCCCAGCTCCACCGCGTGCTCGCGCACCAGGCGGTCGCAGAACGCGTTGAACGTGGCGATGGTGGCGCCGACCAGGCCGTAGGGGACCAACTGGTCCACGCGCGACTCCATCTCGGCGGCGGCCTTGTCCGTGAACGTGAGCGCCAGCACCTGTTCGGGTCGAGCCTTCTTCTCGGCGATGAGCCACGCGATGCGGTGCGTGATCACCTGCGTCTTGCCAGTGCCGGCGCCAGCCACGATGAGCAGTGGGCCCTCGCCATGCGTGACCGCGTCGCGTTGCTCGGGATGCAGCCGCTCGAGGCCGAGCACGCCCGGCGCGGCGGTGTCGGGAGGAGGAAGCTTGGGCATGAACGCCACGCTATCACGCGTCCTGTGTCACGTGCCTACGAGCGCAAGCTCGCTTAGACTCCCGGCTCATGTCCTCCTTCGCACGGATGCTCGCTCAATCGCTCGTTGGCACGCTGGCATTGGCTTCGCTCGCGAGCTGCACACCGCCCGCGGTCCGCGCGACGGCGACCGTTCGTTGGTACGCGGGCCGCACCCTGCCCGCGTTCGACCCCGACGGTCCCCCGGACGCGTTGCGCGTTGCGCTCGAGCGGCACCTCTCGCGTGGACTCGTGGAGCGCGACTCCGGTGGCGTCGTGGCGCCGGGGATCGCCGACTCGATCGGCTGCTCGGCCGACAGCTTGCTGTGGACGTTCCGGCTGACCGCGGGACTGCGCTTCACCGACGGCAGCCCGGTCACGAGCGACCACGTCCGAGACGCCCTGCTCGGCGGGCTCGCGCGCGAGGACCACGCCACGCGAGCATGGTTGTTGAGCGCGGTGCGCGGCGTCTCGCAGGTGCGCGCGGGACGCGCGCTGCCCTCGCTCGGCATCGAGGCGCTCGATCCGCGCCGGCTCCAGCTCCGGCTCGCGATGCCCGATCACCGGCTCCTCGAGAAGCTCGCCGTACCCGGCGTGAGCACGCCGTGGAAGAAACGCACGGGGGAGTGGACCTCGGCGGTGGGGGTGGGGCCCTACCGCGTGCTCGCCGGCATCGACGAGCGCTCGTTCGAGCTCGTCGCCACGGACCCGGTCGCGGGCGTGGAGCCCGCGCTCGACTCGCTACGCGTGACCTTCGGCAGTGGCTCGCCGCGTGGGCGTACGGTGCTACGTCGCGACCTCGCCGACGTGATCTGGCCGCTGCCGCCTGGACTCCTGGAACAAACGCTGCCCGAGGACTGGAGCGTGACGCGGCACCGGGTCGAGCCTGCGCGGCGGCTGTTGCTGGTGCTGCGCGCGGACATGCCGCCGCTAACCCGCGCCGGGGCGCGCCAGTCGCTCGCGCACGCGCTCAACCGCGAGGAATTGTTGTCCGCGCTCGGCACGAGGGGCACGCCGATCCGCCGCTGGCTCCCGGGCACGTCGCGGGACTTCGACTGGCCGCGCCTCGAGACCCCTCTCGAGCGTGCCGAGCGACTGGCCGCGGAGGCGAGTGGCAAGCCCGAGCGCCGGGCCACCGAGTCCCGCTCGCCCGCCGGGCTCCGGGCTGGCGAGGCGCGCTCGTTGGCCGACCGCGGTGCGCGACGTGAGTCCTGGCACCTCGTGCTCGCCTACGACGCCGATCTCGCCGCCGCGCAGGTCGCACCCGTGCTGCAAGGGCAATGGGAGAAGGCGGGGCACTATGTGGACCTCCGGGCACTCCGCGGCCGTGCGGCCATGGCCGAGCCGCTCCGCGCCGCGGCCGCGCCCGCCCAGCTGGTCGAGTGCCAGGCGCCGTTCGAGGGCGCGGAAGCCGAGCTGGCTCAACTCGTCATGCCGCTGCGGGGCCCCGCGGTCGGGGGCGTCAGGACGGGCTGGCGGACCCGCGACTTCGACCGGTGGCTGACCGCGACCGGGGCCACTTCCGGGCTGGAGCCGGATGCAGCCCAGGCGGTTCTCGAGGCGGACCGGATCGTCCTGCCGATCGCCGGGCTGCCCTGGCAGCTGGCGATCCGGCGCGGTGTGGTGCAACCTGTCGTGCACCCTGCGTTCGGTCCCGACTGGACCGTCCCGGGAAGCCGTCGCCGAAGCGCGAGAACTCGTTGACCCCCTGCTGGCTGGCCCACTATCGTTGTGGGGCAGTCTGGGATTCCAAGACCCCTCGACCGACGCACCCGCACCGGATCCACCTGCCGCGGTGACTGGCCTCTGGCCCCCTCGGTCTCCAGTGATGACACCTTGCCCATGCAGCCCGCCCGACCCAGGGAGAGCCCCCATCATGCGTTCACGCCTCGTCATTCCGCTGGTGGCGATCCTCGCCGCCGCGGTCGTGTCACCGGTAGCGGCACTCACGCTCGAGCGTGACCTGCGACTGGACCCTGCACGGGTCAAGGTCACCTCCGCGAACGGCATCGTGTCCGTCGAAGCGCAGGGCGGCACGCACGAGTACTCGGCCGGCCGGCCCGACCTCCCGTGGATCGCAGAACGCGTGGACGTGCCCGCGGGCATGAAGATCACGGGCGTCGAGGTGGTGGCGGTCGAGACCGAACTGCTGGCGGACGGCGTGAAGTTGGCGCCGGCGCGCTCCGCTCGCTCGGGCGCGGCGCCCGGCGCGCGCTCGACCGAGGACGCACGCTACTTCACGAGCGCATCGTTCCAACCCGAACGATTGGTCGAGCTCGGAACCCAGGGCAGCCTGCGCGGCCGCAACGTGGCTTTCCTGCGCGTGGCGCCGGCCCGCTGGAACCCGCAGACCGGGCGGCTCGAACGCGTGACGCGCATTCAGCTGCGAATCGTCGTCGAGGACGGAGCAGCGCCTGCGGTGACGCGCGAGCGCATCGTGCGCGAGTGGGAGGACGAACTCCCGAGCGGCGTGCCTTCGCGAGCCGTGGTGTCGCTGGCGAACTCGGCGATGAGCGGCGTGCCGGGTGCCAAGCCCAAGGCGGAGCCGTTCAAGCCGCTGCAGATCCCGTCCGTGCTCGGAAGCCCGGTCGAGTACCTCATCGTCACGAACGACGCCATGGCGCCCACGTTCCAGCAGCTCGCCGACTGGAAGACCCAGACGGGCGTCCCCGCGGTGGTGCGGACGGTCTCGTTCATCCGCCAGCAGTATCCGCTCGGCGCCGACGACGCCGAGCGCATCCGGCTCTTCCTCCGCGACGCCTACGCTCGCTGGGGCACCAAGTGGGTGTTGCTGGGCGGCGACACCGACGTGATCCCCGAACGGCTCGCGTTCAACATCAACTTCTACCAGCCCGAGCACATCGCCGCCGACATCTACTACTCCTGCCTCGACGGGAACTGGAACGCCGACGGCGACTCCGAGTATGGCGAAGGCTTCTCGGACGAGTTCGACACCGGGGACCAGTCCGACCTGCTGCCCGAGGTGTACGTGGGCCGCGCCACGGTCTCCACGACGCTCGAGGCGCAGACGTTCGTCAACAAGACGCTGCAGTACTCGAAGACGCCGGTCGGGGGCTACGAGAATCGCTGGTTGTTGTTCGCCGAGGTGCTGTTCCCGCAGCCCTACAACGGTGGCGCGATCGATCTCGACGGGGCGCAGATGGCCGAGGACGTGCTGGCGTTTTCGGACCAGAATCCCGGTCTGACGGTGAAACGCCTGTATCAGAATTACACCGGCCCGGCGTACCGGCCCGGCGCGCTGCCCGAGTCCAAGGCCGCCGTCATGGCCGACCTGAACCTGGGCTACGGGCTGGCGCTCCACGTCGGGCACGGCTACCGGAATTCCATGTCGGTGGCCGATCAGTCGCTCGTCAACGCCGACGCCTCGGGCCTCACGAACGGCAACAAGCTCTTCAACCTGTACGCCACCAACTGCACGTCGGCCGCCATCGACTTCCCGAGCATCGGCGAGGCGTTCCTCAAGAACCCGAGCGGCGGGGCGGTCACCGTGATCGGCTCCACGCGGTTCGACTTCCCGACCGCGGGCCGCGCCTACCAGCAGGAGTACTTCCGGCTGTTCTTCGAGGACAGCGTCACGGCGGTGGGTGAGTTGCAAGCGCGCCAGAAGCTGCCGTTCGTGGCGTTCTCGTTCTACGATGGCGTGAACCGCTGGACGCAGCTCACGATGGTCGAGCTGGGCGACCCCGAGTTGCGCATGTACAACGGCAGCTGGCGCACGCTCGCCGTGACCGCCCCGGGCTCGGTCGTCCTTGGCGATTCTCTGGTCAGCGTGCACGTCGAGAGTGGCGGATCGCCGGTGCCGAACGCGCGAGTGACGCTGCACAAGGCGGACGACGACTTCCGCACGGGGCTCACGAACGCGACCGGCGATGTCCAGTTGACGTTCCGCCCGGATTCCACCGGCAGCTTCAAGCTCACGGTGACGGCCTACAACGCCAAACCGTTCCAGGCCACGCTCAACGTGACCGGGGCGGCGAGCCCGGTCATCTCCGACGCCGCGATCAGCGTGGACGACGACAATGTGGGCGGCACGAGCGGCAACGCGGACGGCTTCGCCGACGCTGGCGAGACGGTGGACCTGCGCGTGGCGCTTCGCAATCGCGGCGGCTCCGCGAGCACGGGCGCGGTGTCGGGTACGGCGTCCACCACCGATGCGTTCGTGAGCGTGGTGAACGGCGACGGCGCGTGGGGCAGCATCGCGGCGGGCGCGACCGGTGACCCGGTCACACCGTTCCGCATCTCGGTCCCGGCGGATGTTCCCGACCAGCGCGAGGTGCCGTTCTCGTTGGTGATCTGGGACGGCTCGCGCAGTTGGCGGGAGGCGTTCCAGTTGACGGTGCGCGCGCCCGAGCCGCGCCACTACGAGCACGTGGTCACCGAGTCGCCGGGTAACAACAACGGCCGGCCCACCACGGGCGAGACCGCGAACTACTCCGTGCGCGTGCGCAATAACGGTTCCGGAGTCGCCAATGCGGTGACCGCGAAACTCCGTTGCCTGAACGGATTCGCCACGGTGACCGACAGCACCAGCACCGTCGGGAACATCGCGAGCGGCGCCACCGTGCAGGGCGACCCGTTCGTGTTCGCCGTCACCTCGCCGGGTGCGATCTTCCAGCTGGAGATCAGCGACGCGCTCCAGGTTCGCCACCTCCAGACGTTGGACCTCACGTTCCCGGGGGCGCCGTTCGGTCTGGCCGGCATCGGCGAGGCGGACGCGGTGAAGCTCACCTGGAGCCCGAACTTCGAGGCTGACCTGACGGGCTACAACATCTACCGCAGCACGGCTCAGGCCGGCCCGTTCTCCAAGGTGAACACGTTGCCCACCGACCGCATCGCCTATTTCCACGATGAGGCGCTACCGCCGTTGACGAAGTTCTTCTTCCGTTGCACGGCGGTGGACTCGTCTGGGAACGAGTCGGCATTCCTGAGCGCCGTGAGCGTGAGCACGAACCCGCCGCTCCATGCCATCTTCCCGATCCCCACGGGCGGCACGACACCGTCCTCGGTGGCGATCGAGTTCGCCTATTCACCGAACTTCGCCACGATCGCGGCCGGTTCCGACGTGTTGTACGTACTCAACGCCGACGGTTCCGCACCAGTCGACGCGGACGGCGCCGGCGCGACGCTCGGCGACTTCACGACACGTGGGCAGTACTACGCCGCGGGCCCGTCCATGGCCGTGCTCGGTCCCGGCGAGGGCATGTCGTACATCGCTCCGGCATGGGGCATCCAGGGCAGCGCCACGGCGGACTCGGCCGGCCTCTATGTGTTCGACGACGACGGCCAGGTGCGACCGGGATTCCCGCTCAAGACGCAGGACCCCATCTGGTCGTCCGCCGTGGTCACCGACCTCGACAACGACGGCCTCATGGAGATGGCGTTCGCGTCGAACGGCAATCGCTTTTACGTGATGCGCGAGAATGGCCAGGAGTGGATGAACGGCGACGCGAACGCGGGGACGACGGGCGTGTTCAAGGTGCTCGGCCAGCCGGTCAACTACGGCTCCCCGGGTGCAGCCGACATCGACAACGACGGCCTGCCCGAAATCGTGTACGGCAGCTTCGACGGCAAGCTCTACGTGTGGAACTCGGACGGCAGCAACGTCGCGGGGTTCCCGTTCAACACGAACAACGCGATCTGGTCGTCCGCCGCGATCGGCTACCTGGACGGCGCGGGAGACACGTCACCCGAGATCGTGTTCACGTCGCTCGCCGACTCGCTCTACGTGCTCAACAGCAACGGCGTGCGTCGCGCGGGATGGCCGGTGTTCGCGCGTTCTGGCGGCGTGAGTCGCTCGCCCTCGCCGGCGCTCGCCGACATCAACAACGACGGCTTCCTCGACATCGTGCACATGGGCACGAACGGCGGCGTGTACGTCTACAACCGCAACGGCAGCATCCTCGTACCGTGGAGCAACGTGCGCTACACCACGTTCACGTCCGGCGCTTCGGAGGCGAGCCCGGTGGTGGCGGACATTAACGGCGACGGGTTCAACGACATCGTGTGCGGTGGCGAGGACGGACAGCTCACCGCATTGTCCGGCGCGACCGCAACGGTGTTGCCCGGGTTCCCGATCCAACTCGCGGGCGAGATTCGCGGCGCTGCCGCGCTGGCCGACCTGGACAAGGACGGCATGACCGAGATCATTCTCGCGGGCTGGGACAAGAACGTGTACGTGTGGGACTACGACTTCGCGTTCTCGCCCGGGCAGACGCCGCCGTGGCCGCAGTTCCACCACGACGCGCGCCGAACGGGCTTCGCGAGCGCTCCGATCTTCCTGGATGTGGAGGGGGGCCCTGACGGCCCGGGTGCGAACGTTGCGCAGCTGGAGTTCGGTCTGCCGTCCCCGAATCCCGCACGCAAGAGCTTCGGCGGCTCGCGCATGGAGTTTGCGGTGCCCGCCACGATGGCGGGCGGTCGTTACGAGGTTGCGATCTTCGACCTCTCGGGCCGTCGCGTGAAGCTGGTGGGTGCCGGGGCCGCGGTCGCGGGCCGCTTCTCGCTCCAGTGGGACCTGCGCGACGCGAAGGGACATCCCGTGGACGGCGGCGTGTACTTCGCGCGGCTGTCGCTCGCGGGCCGGCACATCACGCGCAAGCTGGTCGTACTGCAATAGCTCACGCGAGGTTCGAACCGGGTGGGCTCCCTCTGGGGGCGCGCCTGGTTCGATTCCGCCCCGAGGATGCGCTTGACCCTCCGCGCTCCGGCCGTGTAGTGCTCGCGGTCCGCGTTCCCCTGGCTCTGGAGTGTGCCCGCATGAGCGTCCGCGTAAGATTCGCCCCCAGCCCCACCGGCCACCTGCACGTGGGTGGGGCGCGCACCGCGCTCTACAACTACCTGTTCGCGCGCGCCCAGGGCGGCACGTTCGTGCTGCGCATCGAGGACACAGACGCCGAGCGCTCCACCGAGGCGTCGGTGAAGGCGATCTTCGGCGGGTTGCGCTGGCTGGGCCTGGCGTGGGACGAAGGACCCACGGTGGGCGGATCGCACGGGCCCTACTTCCAGTCGCAGCGGCGCACTCTCTACAACGCCTACGCCCAGCGGCTCACGGAGATGAACCGCGCCTACCCGTGCTTCTGCACGCCCGAGGAGCTGGAGGGACGCCGCGGCGAACAACTCGCGCGTGGCGAGGATCCGCGCTACGACCGCCGCTGTCGCGCGCTTTCCGCGGCCGAACGCGCGGCGCGCGCCACGCAGGGTCCGCCGCCCGCGCTTCGCTTCGCGCTGCCCGAGCCGCAGGAGGTGGCGTGGGACGACATCGTGCGTGGTCGCGTGTCGTTCCAGAGCGAGGTGCTGGATGACTTCGTGCTCGTGCGCTCGGACGGGCTGCCCACCTACAACTTCGCATGCGTGGTGGACGACGTGGAGATGGCCATCTCGCACGTCATTCGCGGCGATGACCACATCTCGAACACGCCGCGACAGCTCCTGCTCTTTCGCGCGCTGGGCGCCGTGCCGCCGGTGTTCGCGCACGCGAGCATGATCCTCGGTCCGGATGGCAAGCGACTCTCCAAGCGACATGGCGCCACCAGTGTCGAGGCTTTCGGGGAGTTGGGGATCCTGCCCGAGGGAATGGTGAACTTCCTGGCGCTCCTCGGCTGGGCGCTCGACGGCAAGACCGAGTTGTTCACGCTGGGCGAGTTGGAGCAGGTGTTCAAGCTCGAACGCGTGAACCCGAATCCGGCCGTGTTCGACACTCAGAAACTGGAGTGGGTGAACGCGCAGCACCTGAAGCGCCTGGACGAGTCCGATCGCGTGCAGCGCGTGGCGGCGTACCTCGAGGCGCATGGCCACGATCTCGCCGGGCGTGACGACGCGTGGCGCACGGCGTTCGTGCGCGCACTGGGCGATCGCCTGCGCACGCTCGCCGACGCGGCGGACGTGGGCGCGTTCGCACTTCTCGATTCGCCGCCGATGGAAGTCGAGGCGTGGACGGAGTTGTTGGCGAAGCCGGCCGCCGGGGAACGCCTGTCCGCGCTCGCCCAACGAGTGGGAGGTACGACCGAGTGGACGCTGGACGCTCTCGAGGCCGCGACGCGCTCGCTCGCCGCCGCCGACGGCATCAAAGCGGGCGACGTGATCGCACCGGCTCGGGTGGCGCTCACGGGGAGGAAAGCCGCACCCGGGATCTTCGAGGTGATGTGGCTGCTCGGGCGCGGGCGCGTGGTCGCGCGGCTCGAGGCCGCGGCGGCCCGCTGGCGGGCGGAATCCCCTCTGGCCGCAAGGGTTTGAGGGGTAAGCGCGGCTCCCGCGGGGACTTGCGAATCGAATGGCGAGCGTCTAGATTGCCCGGCCTCGACTGCCCGGTAGTGTAACGGTAGCACGACAGGTTCT
>JANNKI010000447.1:0-1639 GCA_031396225.1 bacterium
CTACAAGGTCTGCCGCGCGCTCAAGTTCGACGAACGCTACAAGCAGATCCCCATCTTCATCCTGAGCGCGCGCTCGGGTGAGACCGATCGTCGGCTCGCGCTGGAACTGGGCGCGGACGAGTTCCACACCAAGCCCTACGAACTGAGCGCGCTGGTCGAGCGAGTGCGCGCGCGGCTCGGGCAGAGCGGCGATCGCGCCGTGGCCTGAGCGGGGATCAACGAGAGAGTCCGCTGCCGGTCAGTCTCTCGAGGAGGCTTGTCGCACGAGTCTCTCCGGGAACGGCGACCAGGATCGAATCCAGCTGGCTTCTCGCGCCGAGCACGTCACCTTGATCGGCCAGCAGCACCGCGAGCAGGAATCTCGCGTCGATTCCAACGGACGTGCCACGGACAGCAAGCTCCGCCGCGCGCATCGCATCCGGGAAGCGTCCGCCGCGGGCCAACAGAACGGCACGTCGATACTGGCATGACGCCCGAAAGGACGGGGCGGGTGCCACCCCCAGGCGGGCCAGCGCCTCGTCGAGCGCGTGCAGCGCCTCGGGAGCGGCGCCCGAGGCGAGGAGGCTGTCGCTCTGAATCTGGAGGATCACGGCCTCCGGAGGAATCACGCTCACGGACGGCCGCACATTGGATTCGAAATCCACCACGGCAAGAACGGGTAATCGCGGGTTTCGCAGCATCTCCTCGTAGCCCACCCACGACAAGGTGGTGTCTCCGGTCCAGGCCTGGAGCGCGTGGCTGCCGCCCAGTGCGTAGGTCGCCACGTGGGGAAAGTTGCGCTGCGCGATCACGGAGAAGTGCGGCGGGTCTGGAACGTGGATCGCAAGCTGCTCGCGAGTATCGCGGCAAAGCAACTGAAGGCGCGTCAGTCGCTCGAAATCCAGGATGTTGGCGGACGTGGGAGGGAGGATCCCGACCGTGGAGATCGGGGAGGCGGCGAGGAGAAGGGTCAGTCCCTTGGCCGCCAGGAGCGCGACGAGCGTGAGCCGATCACTGCCGATCGAGGCCAGGAGCACGAGCCCCAGGGCCAACCCGAGCGATGGCTGGAGAGCCCTATACGGAGCCCACAGGGGGTACGTGACGGTCAGTCCCAGAATGGACACGGCGGCGAACGCCAGGCTCCACGCGAGCAATCTCCGATCCAACGGTGCCACCACGCCGGAGCGGCTTCGCCCTCCGCGGAGCAGCGTGAAGCACAGCACGAGCGCATAGCCGGTGATCGCGATTGCCAACTTCCACGAGCCCAGGTGCCATAGCCCCAGGCTCACGGCGGCGGTTCGAGCTGTCGCCCAGCCGATCCGCTGGAAGAAGGTCGGGAGGTACTCCGCCGGGGAGATGGTGATGGAGAACGGCGGGCTGATGTGAAGCTGGCTTGCAAGCACGAGATAAGTCGCGCCCCAGAGTGCGACGCACAGTGCGAGCAGGAGACCCAGCGCCAGACGGAAGCGACCGGTCCAACGATCGTCCGGCCAGATCAGCGCGAAGGGAACAAGCAGTACCACGGATTCCTTGCACAGCAGGCCGATCAGGCCGAACGGGACGACCCAGGCGAACCGCGCCGTTCCCAGGCTCCAGAGGATCGCGCTCAGGCAGAGGAGCGCACTCAGCTCGACCGCATGGCTCGGCCAGGAGACGATCG
>JANNKI010000453.1:0-3156 GCA_031396225.1 bacterium
AGTTGCTCTCGGCCGTCAAGCGGTTCCCCGTGAATGAGGCGCGCCCCACGATGGTGTTGTCCCAGCTCGCGTGCATCGGATTGCCCGGCCGGCTGAATACGACCACGTCGTCGGAGTCGGGCTGTTCCGGGTGCGCGCCCGGGACCGCGGCCAGCCGCGCGAACACCTCCGCGCGGTTCCCCGGCGCGAAGTCGAAGTGGTCGGTGCAAAATACCAGCAGATCACCATCCGTGTTGTGGACGATCCGCGGCTCGAGCGCCCGCAGCGCTTGCTCCGCCACGGCATGCTGCCAGGCCTGCAGCATGGCCACCTGGGCTTCGGGTGCGCGCAGGCGGGCGACCGGGACCCGACGCGTGCGCACGCCCAGGGCGCGGCGCACCTCAGCGAGTGGCGCGGCGGACTCGACGGGCGGGAGTGGCCGTGGATGAACGCCGCCCATCACGCTCACCTCGGGATAGTCCACCACCGACCCCATCACCACTAGCCAGCGCTCGAGGCTCCGCGAACCCCGTACCTCGTGCACGAAACGCGTCTCCGCGGTGAGGAGATCGAGCAGCTCCACGCCCACTCCCGGGTCCACGCGGCGCACCTCCCACTGCGACAGCCACGAGGCGAGGTTACACTCCAGCGTGGCGCGCTCGAATTCCGACAAGCGCCCACCGCGCTCGCTGAGGAAGTGCCGCGCCGGGGGCGCACCCTGGATGGGATGGAGGTACACGAGCCACGGCAGCAGCACGGTGACGTCGTCCGATTCGGGCCCCAGGTCCGCGGCGATCGCGTCCATGGCCGGGTCCGCCCAGTCGCGCCCGAAGCGGCGGCGTGTCCAGTCCACGATCTGATCGAAGATCGCATTCTCTGCCGTGTGCCGCACGTGGGCGAGCCGGCCCTGTTCCGTGGTGGCGGGCTCGGCCTTGCCGAGACAGCAGTTCTTGTACTTCTTCCGGCTGCCGCAGGGGCAGCGGTCGTTCCGTCCGATAGTGGTCATGGCGCGGAGGGGCGCTGTTGTGGGGTGGAAGCGTGCGGTCGCACGCTCCGGCGTTGAACGTAGCATGATTCCTGCGCCACGAGAACCGGCCTCTCGCGTGGGTATTCGAGTGGCCTACCGCAGCCCCGACACCACGTGCAGATCCACCAGCTGCATGTAGTAGGTGTAGGCGTACGCGGTGAGGTCCTTGCTCATGCGCACCCGGCCCACGCGGAAGATCCCGGTCGGATCGGGCGGCGTGAGTTCGCGCCACAGCGTGCGATCACCGGTGTCCAGGTCGATGCGGGAGATGCGCGCGGGCAGTTCGTTGGTCGGGTAGGCGAGCAACGCATTGGCGTCGGGGATCCAGCTCACAATGCGATCGGTGCGCGTGAGATGCGGGATCGGCTTGGAGTCGGAGCCATCCAGCGAGTAGGTGCGGTGCTCCTGGTCGTAGTTGATCGCCGAGACCGAACGGCCGTCGGGCAGCACCTGGAACTCCATGAAGTCGATGCCTTCGGGCGTGATCGCCTGGTGTTCGCCCGTCTCGGGGTCGAGCAGGAACAGCCGGACACCCTGCCCCGGCTCGCTCGCCGAGATCACCATGCGATGGTCGCCCGGCACCCAGCGCGTGTAGTGACAGAACAACTCGCCGGTCTTGATCGGGCTCGGTTCGCCGACCCCCGTGGGCAGCCGGAAGAGCTCGCCCCGCTGCCCGCCGTCGGGCGAGCCGATGACCCATTGGCCGTCGGGTGAAAGCGAGCGCGCCGAGCCGTCGCCCAGCCGGATCGCCGGCGAGCCGTCGGTCGGGCGCAGGTAGATGGAGCCCGTCTCGCCGCCGCCCTCGGCCGTCTCGTCGAGCACGATCATGCGTCCATCCAGCGAGAGATCCTGGATGAGCGACCAGTCGAGCCAGGAGAAGTCGCGTTCGTGCGACTCGCCCGGGGGCAGGCCATTGATGCCCGCGCGTTCCGGTCCATGCCCGAGCAGCACCCGGCCATCTCTCGCGATGTCGTGCAGCGTGAGGTTGCTCGCCACCTGCAGTACGCGCCGCACCGTACCTTCAAGCGACACCGCGTAGAGACCTCGAGCCGCGCCGCCGCGATCGGCGGTGAACCACACCTCCTTGCCGTCGGGCGCCCAGGCCAATCCGCGCATGGTTCCCCACGCATCGGTGAGTGAGCGGCGTTCGCCGCGGCGATCCACCACGGTGACCCTCGCCGAATCGCTGTTGCGGCTGGGGTGGTCCATGAACGCGATCATCTGCCCGTCGGGCGAGATCCGGATGAAGCTCACCCAGCCGGCCGTCTTGTAGAGCACGTTCCCGACCGGATACTCCAGCCGGATCATGCCTTCTTTCCAGCGGACGATGGCGAGCTGCGAGCCGTCCGGGTTCCAGTCGGCGGCGTGCACGTCGTGCAGCAACTCGCGCGCCGCGCCGCCCATGGGGGGCACGCGCGCCAACGTGCCGCGCCGGTCGAACGACGTGACGAACTCGGTGCGCAGAAGTGCTGCCAGCTCGTTCGAGGGCGACACGCCGAGGAGGTCCGTGTCGAGGAATCCCAGCGTGCGGGCTTCGGGGTTGCCGATGTGCGACCAGAACAGCTCGAGCGGCTTGCCCTCCCAGCTCGCGCTGTAGATGACCGAGTGGGCATCGGCCGTGAAGCGCGCCGACCAGATGCAACCGCGCCGGAACGACACGCGTTGATAGGTGTGCTCCGACGCCGCGGCCGCCGCCACCGAAGTGTCCTGGCTCGTGCGAGCCGCCGTCAGGTGACCGAGTGCCTCGAGCGTGAACGCCAGGTCGTGCGCCGACTCGAACCGTTCGCTGGGAGCCTTCTCCACGCAGCGCCGCAGCAGCGCCGACAGGCCCGGCGCCTGGCGTTCGAGCTCGGGCGGAAACGGCGGCAGGTCGTCGCGCACGATCGCCGCCATGGTCTCGACCGCCGAGGCGTGACGGAACGGCGGCGTGCCGGACGCCATCTCGTAGAGCACGCAGCCCAACGAGAAGATGTCGGCGCGATGGTCGGCCGGCTCGCCGCGAACCTGTTCGGGCGCCATGTAGCCCACCGTCCCCATGATCTTGCCCGCCTCGGTCATCGTGGCCGCGAGCGAGTCATTGCGAGCCGCCGGGTCGCCATCGTTGCGAGTGAGCTTCGCGAGCCCAAAGTCGAGGATCTTGACGTGCCCGT
>JANNKI010000505.1:0-8908 GCA_031396225.1 bacterium
CGAGATGGTGATGCCGGGCGACAACGTGGACATGGTGGTGGAACTGATCACGCCGATCGCGATGGAGAAAGAGCTGCGCTTCGCCATCCGCGAGGGCGGTCGCACCGTCGGCGCCGGCGTCGTCACCGAGATCGTCGAGTAAGGGGCCCTCATGCTGCAGAAGATCCGAATCAAGCTGAAGTCGTACGATCACGCCACGCTGGACCAGTCGGCGGCCGAGATCGTGCGCACCGCTCGCCGCACGGGTGCGATCACGTCGGGCCCGGTGCCGCTGCCGACCCGCAAGACCGTGTACACCGTGTTGCGCAGCCCGCACGTGGACAAGAAGTCGCGTGAGCAGTTCGAGATCCGCATCCACAAGCGGCTCATCGACATCACGCGTTCCACGGGCCAGACCATGGAAGCGCTCGAGAAGCTCGACATCCCCGCGGGTGTCGACATCGAGATCAAGACCTGACCCGGGACGACGAGGTGCCCGCGCCGGGGCACCCGCCGAAGGCGGGTCAGGGCCGGGAGCGACGGCGCCGAGCGATCGGCGTGCGCCTCCCTGAAAGGAACGCAACGACATGATGGGTTTGATCGGAAAGAAGATCGGCATGACGCAGCTCTTCGACGAGAAGGGCGACATCGTGCCGGTGACCGTGATCGAGACGGGCCCCTGCACGGTGACCGAGATCCGCACCAGCGAGCGCGACGGTTACACGGCGCTGCAGCTGGGCTTCGGCACCAACAAGGAAAGCCGTTTCACGAAGCCGTTTCTGGGCCAGTTCAAGAAGCGCAATCTGCCCGTGTCGCGCCACTTGCGGGAGTTCCGCGTCGGCGATGTCTCGACCTACACGCTCGGCCAGACGCTGCTCGCGTCCGTGTTCGAGCGGGGGGAGTACGTGGACGTCGAGGGCACGAGCAAGGGCCGCGGCTTCGCGGGCGTCATCAAGCGTCACGGCTTCTCGGGCGGTAGTGCCTCGCACGGCCCGACGATGGGTCGCGAACCGGGCTCGATCGGTGCCTCGGCCTACCCTTCGCGCGTCATCAAGGGCAAGCGCCTCCCCGGCCGCATGGGTGGCAAGACGTTCACCTCCAAGAATCTCCTGGTCGCCGGTGTGGATGCCGAGCAGAACGTGCTGCTCGTCCGGGGTGCGGTCCCCGGTCCGCCGAACGGCCTCGTCTACGTTTTCAAGCGGGGCTCCTGACCATGAACGCGAAGCTTTACGCACTCGACGGGAGCGCCTTGGGCGACACGGCCCTGCCGGACGAGCTGTTCGCCCAGCCGGTGCACGAGCACCTCATCTGGCTGTCGGTGAAGCGCCATCTCGGCAACCAGCGCCAGGGCACGGCGATGGTGAAGAGCAAGGGCCTGGTGTCCGGCGGCGGTCGGAAGCCATTCAAACAGAAGGGCACGGGAAATGCGCGCCAGGGCTCGAACACGTCCCCGCTGATGCCGGGCGGCGGCCGCGCCTTCGGTCCCAAGCCGCACAGCCATCGCACGGAGATGCCGAAGCAGCAGCGCCGTGCCGCGCTGGTCTCGGCGCTGTCGCTGCGCGCCGGCGAGAACGCCGTCAGCGTGATCGAGGGTATCGCGGTGGACGCGGCGCCCAGAACCGCGAGGGTGGCGGGCGTGATCAAGAAGATCGGCCTGTCGGGCAAAAAGACGTTGCTCGTCGTGGGCCAGCAGAACGACACGGTGTGGAAGTCGGTGCGTAACCTGCGCAACGTACACACGACGCTCGCGCACCAGCTCAACGCGTACGACCTGCTGGATTGCGAGCAGCTCTTGCTTACGCAGGACGGGCTCGCGCGCGTCCAGGAGGTCTTCGCGAAATGAGCTCGGATCCGCGTTCGATCATCCGCAAGGTGCTCATCACCGAGAAGGGCACCGTGCTGCGCGAAGTCCATCAGCAGTACCTGTTCGAAGTGGCGCGTGATGCCAACAAGATCGAGATCAAGCGCGCCGTGGAAGCCGTCTTCAACGTGAAGGTGGATACCGTCCAGACGATGCAGATGCGCGGCAAGACCAAGCGGCAGGGCCGCTGGGTCGGCCGCCGCAACGACTGGAAGAAGGCCATCGTGACGCTCAAGCCCGATCAGAAGATCGAGCTGTTCGAGCAGATCTGACGACGAGGAACGACCCATGGGTCTGAAGAAATTTCGCCCGACGACTCCGACGCTCCGCCACACGGTCATGCCGGACTATTCGGAGATCACGCGTTCGCGGCCGGTGAATTCGCTGACCGAGCGCATCTACAAGTCAGGTGGCCGCAACAACTACGGCCACGTGTCCATGCGCTGGATCAGCGGTGGCCACAAGCAGCGCTATCGGATCGTGGACTTCCGTCGCGACAAGGACGGCATCGCCGCGAAGGTCGCGAGCATCGAGTACGATCCGAACCGCTCCGCGCGCATCGCGCTGCTGCACTACCTGGACGGCGAGCGCCGCTACATCGTGGCGCCGGACGGCCTCAAGGTGGGCGACCGCGTCATGTCGGGCGCCACGGCCGAGATCGCCACGGGCAACTGCCTCAACCTGCGCCACATCCCGGTCGGGACCAACGTGCACAACGTGGAGCTGTACCCGGGTCGTCAGTCGCGCATCGCGCGGTCGGCGGGCGCCTTCTGCCAGCTCATGGCGAAGGAAGGCGAGTACGCGCAGCTCCGGCTGCCCTCTGGCGAGGTGCGCAAGTTCCACGTGAACTGTCGCGCCGTCATCGGCCAGGTGGGCAATCTCGATCACGAGAACGTGTCGCTGGGCAAGGCCGGCCGCAGCCGCTGGCTCGGCCGCGCGCCGTCCGTGCGAGGCGTCGCGATGAACCCCGTCGACCATCCCATGGGCGGAGGCGAGGGCAAGACCTCAGGCGGCCGTCACCCGTGTTCGCCGTGGGGCAAGATCACCAAAGGCCTCAAGACCCGCCGTCGCAAGCTGAGCGATTCGCTCATCGTGCGGCGCCGGAAGAAGTAAGGGGAGCGGGACAATATGGCGCGTTCCATCAAGAAGGGGCCGTACGTCGTCGACTCCCTCGTGCGGAAGATCGAGACGCTCAATCGGAGTGGGGAGAAGCGCGTGCTCAAGACCTGGGCACGACGCTGCACGGTGCTGCCGGAGTTCGTAGGGCACACGCTCGCGGTGCACAACGGCAACAAGTTCATCCCCATCTATGTGACCGAGAACATGGTGGGTCACAAGCTCGGTGAGTTCGTGCCGACGCGGGTCTTCCGCGGGCACACCGAGAAGTCCAAAACGATCGAAACGCCCGGGAAGTAAGCCATGGAAGCCAAAGCCATCCAGCGCTACGTGCGCATCACGCCGAGAAAGTGCAACCAGGTCCTGACGCTGATCCGCGGCAACACCGTGGAACAGGCGCAGACGACGCTGCAGTTCACGCCCAAGATGGGCGCGCGCATCGTGCAGAAGGTGCTCAAGTCCGCGGTCGCGAACGCGCTCCACGAGGGCAAGGTGCGCGTCGAGGACCTGTACGTGAAGGAAGCGGTTGTCGGCGCCGGGCCGACCCTGAAGCGCTGGCTTCCCCGCGCGCAGGGCCGTGCCACGCCGTTGCTCAAGCGCACGAGCCACGTGTCGGTGACCGTGGCCACGAGGGAGTCGTAATACCATGGGTCAGAAAACCAATCCGATCGGCCTGCGACTCGGGATCGTGAAGACCTGGGACTCGCGCTGGTTCGCCAAGCGCGGGTACGCCGAGCTGCTGAAGGAGGACCTGCTCATCAAGCGGTACCTCAAGAAGCGCCTCTACCAGGCCGGCATCTCGCGCATCACCATCGAGCGCAAGGGCGACAAGGTCACCATCGGCATCAAGACCGCGCGTCCGGGCCTGGTGATCGGTCGCAAGGGCGAGCAGGTGGACAAGCTCTCCGAGGAGATGAAGCAGCTCACCAAGAAGCAGGTGCAGCTGAACATCGAGGAGATCAAGCGCGCCGACCTGGACGCCCAGCTCGTGGCCGAACACATCGCCAAGCAGCTCGAGCAGCGCGTCTCGTTCCGTCGCGCCATGAAGAAGGCGATCGCTTCGTCCATGCGCGCGGGCGCGCAGGGCATCCGCATCAACTGCACCGGCCGCCTCGGCGGTTCGGAGATGGCTCGCTTCGAGACGTATCGCGAGGGGCGCGTGCCCCTGCACACCCTGCGCGCGGACATCGACTTCGCCCGCGCGACCGCCAACACGGCCTATGGCACGTGCGGCGTGAAGGTGTGGATGTTCCACGGCGAAGTGCTGGACAAGGCCGCGGCCGCCGCCGCGGCCCCGGCGGCTCGGTAGGAGATCCGACACCATGCTGATGCCGAAGCGAGTCAAATACCGCAAGACGCACCGCGGCCGTATGAACGGCAAGGCCTACCGTGGTTCGACCATCGCCTTTGGCGAGTACGGCCTGCAGGCCACGCAGCCGGCGTGGGTCACGAGCCGGCAGATCGAGGCCGCCCGTGTCGCCATCACGCGCCAGATCAAGCGCGGCGGCAAGGTGTGGATCCGCGTGTTCCCCGACAAACCGGTCACGAAGAAGCCGGCCGAGACGCGAATGGGCAAGGGTAAGGGCGCTCCGGAGTTCTGGGTCGCCGTGGTGAAGCCCGGCCGCGTGCTGTTCGAGATCGAGGGCATCACGCGGGATCTGGCGCGGGCCGCGTTCGACCTGGGCGCGTCGAAGTTGCCGATCAAGACGCGCTTCCTTGAGCGTCAGGAACTGGGAGGAGAGTGAACATGCCCACCCGCGTGAAGCCCGGCACGGTCCGTGAGATGGGTCCGGACGAGATCCGCACCCGCGTCACGGAATTGCGCGAGGAGTTGTTCAACCTCCGCTTCCGCAACACGATGAAGCAGCTGGACAACCCGCTCAAGATCCGCGAGAGCCGCCGTGAGATGGCGCGCCTGCTCACGGTGCTGAAGGAGAAGGAGCGCACGGCCAGCTGAGGCCGATGCGACCCGAGAACGCCATGACGACGCTACGCAATCGCAGGAAGACCCGCACCGGCAAGGTGGTCAGCGATCGCATGGACAAGACGGTGGTCGTGTCCATCGAGCGCCTGGTGAAGCACACCACCGTGGGCCGCTACGTGCGGCGGCGGGAGAAGTTCAAGGTCCACGACGAGAAGAACGAGTGCAAGATCGGCGATGTGATCCGCTTCATGGAGACCCGGCCCGTGTCCAAGGACAAGCGCTGGCGATTCGTGGAGTTCGTGGATCGCGCGCGGTAGCCCGGGAGCCAAGCCATGATCCAGTTGCGAACGATGGTCACCGTGGCGGACAACTCGGGAGCGAAGCGCGCCCAGTGCATCAAGGTCCTCGGCGGTCACCACAGGCGGTACGGACGGTTGGGCGACATCGTGGTCGTGTCGGTGAAGGACGCGATCCCGGGCGCCGCCGTGAAGAAGGGCGAAGTCGCGAAGGCGGTCGTCGTGCGTGCGGTGAAGGAGATGCGTCGCAAGGACGGCTCCTACATCCGGTTCGACGAGAACGCGGTCGTCCTGATCAACAACGAAAAGGAGCCGCGCGGCACCCGCATCTTCGGGCCGGTGGCTCGCGAGCTGCGCGAGAAGCAGTTCATGAAGATCATCTCGCTCGCTCCGGAGGTGATCTGATGGCTCTCAAGATCCGCAAGGGCGACACCGTCATGGTGATCGCCGGTGACGACAAGGGAAAGACCGGCCGCGTGCTGTCGGTGGACGAGGCCAAGAATCGCGTGACGGTGGAGAAGATCAACTTCGTGAAGCGCCACACGCGGGCGCGCAGCCAGTCGCAGCAGGGTGGCATCCTCGAGAAGGAGGCGCCGATCCACCTGTCCAACGTGATGCTCTACGACCCGAAGGCGGGCCGGGGCGTGCGCGTGGGCGTGCGGATCAGCAAAGACGGCAAGCGCGAGCGCATCTCGCGCGCGACGGGCGACACCCTTTCGAAGGAGTAGGCAGGACAGGACCGGCACGGACCCGCAAGCGGGTGCCCCGGGCGCGACGGAATGAGCCACTTTGGATTCAACGTTGGTCCCAGGCACCAGGGGTGCGGGAGCCGGCGGTGACGACCCCTGGAGAATGACCATGGCGGAAGAGAAGAAGAGCAAGAGCCAGGGCGCCAAGGCGCCCAAGGACACTACGAAGGGCGGGCGCGGCGGCGCGTCGTCCTCTTACGAGACCGTCTCGGGCAGGCCGGCGGGTCCCGGCGAGAGGCCGCGCTTCGCCACGCATTACGCCGAGAAGGTGCGTCCGGTGCTCATGGAGAAGTTCGGCTATACCAGCGTCATGCAGGCGCCGCGCCTCGTGAAGATCGTCATCAACATGGGCGTGGGCGACGCGACCACCGACATCAAGAACATCGACATCGCCGCCAGTGAGCTTGCGCAGATCAGCGGTCAGAAGGCGTCGATCCGCAAGGCGAAGAAGGCCATCTCGAACTTCAAGCTGCGCCAGGGCCTGCCCATCGGTTGCATGGTCACGCTCCGCGGCGCGCGGATGTACGAGTTCTTCGACCGGCTCGTGACCGTGGCGACGCCGCGTATCCGAGACTTCCGTGGCCTGTCGCCGCGGTCGTTCGACGGTCGTGGCAACTACTCCGTTGGATTCAACGAGCAGATCATCTTTCCCGAGATCAACGTCGAGAAAGTCGGCAAGGTGCGGGGGATGGACGTGACCATCGTCACCACCGCGAGGACCGACGAAGAGGGCCGGGAACTGCTCAAGCTCATGAACATGCCGTTCCGGGTGCGTTAGGCAGGAGGAGGCTTTTCGTGGCCAAGAAGTCGATGGTCGAGAAGTGGAAGCGGACTCCGAAGTTCAAGGTGCGTGGCTACAACCGGTGCCATCGCTGTGGCCGGCCCCGCGCGTTCCTACGGGACTTCGGCATGTGCCGCATCTGCTTCCGCGAGTTGGCGCTTTCGGGTCAGATCCCGGGCGTCGTGAAGTCGAGCTGGTAACCGGGAGCCGGGCTCCCACGAGACGCGTCCCTTTCCGGACGCACGGATCAGGCTGCAACCGGGACTCCCGGTTGGACGCTGGTTCACGGAGGTTTCATGTCGGTCAGTGATCCCGTGGCGGATTTCCTCACCTGCATTCGCAATGCCATCGGCGCGAAGCATCGCAAGCTGGACGTGCCGTCGTCGCGGATGAAGCAGGAACTCGCCAAGGTGCTGCTGCGCGAGCGCTTCATCAACAACTTCAAGGTCATCGAGAACTCCGGTCAGGACACGCTGCGCGTCTACCTCAAGTACGCGGGTGACGAGCAGTGCGTGATCACCGGGGTCAAGCGCGTGAGCAAGCCCGGACGCCGCGTGTACGTGCCCAAGACGCGCATCCCGCGCGTCATGGGCGGCATGGGGATGTCCGTGGTGTCCACGTCGCGCGGTCTCATGACCGACCGCGAGGCCCGCGATGCGGGACTCGGCGGCGAACTCGTCTGCCAGGTCTGGTAAGGGAGGGCATCGAAATGTCGCGAATCGGCAAGCAGCCCGTTCCCATCCCGGCCGGTGTCACCGTGACGGTGGGCGACGGGTTCGTGAAGGTGAAGGGAGCCAAGGCGGAGCTGCAGCACTTCGTGCTCGTCGGCACCTCGGTATTGGTGGAAGGCGGCGAGGTGAGGGTGAGCGCGGAGAAGATCACGCGCAATCCGGCGTTCGGCACCATGCGCGCGCAGATCGCGAACATGGTGACCGGGGTGACCACCGGCTTCAGCAAGACGCTGGAGATCGTGGGCACCGGCTATCGTGCGAACATGGACGGCAGGAAGCTCGTGCTTCAGTTGGGCTTCTCCCATCCGGTCGAATTCATGCCGCCGGAGGGCATCACGATCAAGGTCGAGAGCCCCACGCGCCTCACGATCAGTGGCGCGAACAAGGCGATGGTGGGCCAGGTGGCGGCGGACATCCGCGGTTTCCGTCCGCCGGAGCCGTACAAGGGCAAGGGCGTGAAGTACGAAGGCGAGTACATCCGTCGCAAGGCCGGAAAGGCTGCGGGGTCGGCATAATGGCAAGCGGACAACACAACAAATACGAGCGGCGGCAGATTCGCCGGTATCGCATCCGGAACCGCGTCACGGGTTCGGCCGTGAGGCCGCGCCTGTCGGTGTTCCGCAGCTCCACGCACATCTACGCGCAGATCGTGGACGACACGAAGGGCATCACGATCGTCCAGGCCTCCAGCCGCGACGACGTGAAGAAGCTCGTCGAGGGCAAGGGCAAGGTCGGCATGAGCGCCGCGGTCGGCAAGCTTCTCGCGGAGCGCGCGAAAGCGAAGGGCGTGACCGCGGTGGCATTCGATCGTGGCGGCTACCTCTACCATGGGCGCGTCAAAGCGCTCGCCGACGGCGCTCGCGCCGGCGGTCTCAACTTCTAGGAGGCGCGGAATGGCGGGTCCCCAGAGAGAGCGGCGTCAGCCGCGCGACTCGGATCAACCGAAGAGCGAGTTCCAGGAGCGCGTGATCGTGGTGAACCGGTGCGCCAAGGTGGTGAAGGGCGGGCGCCGTTTCTCCTTCAACGCGATCGTGGCGCTCGGAGACCAGAAGGGCCGCGTTGGCGTGGGCCTTGGCAAGGCGAACGAGGTCGCGGACGCGATTCGTAAGGCCGGCGAGGCTGCCAAGAAGGCCATGTTCCAGGTGCCGGTCACGAAGAGCGGGTCCATCCCGCACCTCATCGTGGGTCACTTCGGGGCGGGCGAGGTGCTGCTGAAACCGGCGTCGCCCGGTACGGGCGTGATCGCGGGCGCCGGCGTACGCGCCGTGCTCGAGGTGGCGGGCGTGCAGAACGTGCTCACCAAGTGTCTCGGCACGCGCAATCCGCACAACCTGGTGAAGGCGACGGTGGACGGGCTCAAGCGCCTGCGCCGGCCCTCGGACGTCGCGGCGATGCGCGGGCGCACGCTCGAGGAGATGTTCGGAAAGCGGGCGACAAGTGGCGCATAAGCTCAAGATCACCCAGACGAAGA
>JANNKI010000145.1:0-13669 GCA_031396225.1 bacterium
CCGATGGGGAGGACCTCGAGGGTCACGCACGCGAGGCGATCGAGGAGCTGCGCCGCGCCGGGCTGCGCGTGTTCGTGGTCGGCGTGGGCACGGCCGCGGGCGACGTGATCCCCATCCTGGACGCGTCAGGACTCACGGTGGACGCCAAGCGCGACGAGAACGGCGAGGTCGTGCGCTCGCGACTCGACGAACCGCTGCTTCGCGAAGTGGCGCGCGGCACGGGCGGAACGTATTTCAGCGCGACGCGCTCCGGGGGCGAGGTCGTGCGGCTCGCCGGTTCGCTCGGCTCCCTCGCGCGATCGCGTCGCGGCACGCGGCTCGTGGAGCGGCCCGTGGCACGCTTCCCGTTGATGGCGCTCGTGGCATCGGCCTGCCTGGTGACGCTGCTCGCCTCGCCGCGACGGCGGATCGTGCGCCGCTCGATCACGCTGCTCGCATCGCGCTCGGCACGGACGGGGCGCGCCGCGCACGCCGTGCGCGTGCTCGCGGTCGCCGGCCTGCTGTTGCTTGGCCTCCCGCGTGCGGTCGGGGCGCAGAGCGACTGGGCGCGCGGCGACGCGGCGTTCAAGCGCAAGGAATGGGCGCGCGCGGAGAGTCTCTATGCGAGGCGGGCCCTCCGCTCGCGCGCGCCGTCGGGGCTGCTCGCCAATCTCGCCACGGCGAGGGCGCACCTGCAGCGCGCCGACAGCGTGGAGCAACAGCTCTCGCGGCTCACGGCGCTTCCCGATGCCGCGGGGCGCATGGCGGGCTACAACCTCGGCACGCTGCTCGGCGGTCGCGGGGAGTACGACCGCGCGCTGGGCGAGCTGCGCCGCGTGCTGGAGCGGGACCCGGTCAACGCGGACGCACGCTGGAACTACGAATGGCTGCAACGGCAGAAGCAACAAGCCGCGCGTAAGCCCGACCAGGATCCGCAGGGAAAGAAGCCGGAGCAGGGCGACCCACCGCCCGACCCGGAGCAGCAGCCGCAACCTGGGCAGGGGCAGTCGCAGCCGGACCAGCCGCCCCAGCCGAGCGGCGCGGACTCGCGCTCGACGCCCGCCGAGAGCCCGCCCGCGCCAGGCGTGCAGCAGCCCATGACGCAGAAGCAGGCCGAGCAGTTGCTCGGCTCGTTGGGCGACCTCGAGCGCATCGAGAAACAGGATCGGCGGCGCGCGCGCGCGCAGCGCGAGAAGCGGGGGAAGGACTGGTGAGCCGACGCATGGCGGCAGTGTGGCGTGCGATCCTGCTGGCGGGCTGGGCGTTGATCGCCGGTGCGGGGAGCGCGATCGCCGAGGTGGATGTCGAGGCTCGGCTCAGCATGGGCACCATCGAAGTGGGTGGCGTCGTCTCCCTGCTCGTGACGGTGACCGATCCCAAGGGCACGGTGGCGGATCCGCAGTTTCCCCTGCCGGCCGGGCTCGAGCTGCTCGGAAGCTCGCGCTCACAGCAGTTCAGCTGGGTGAACGGCCGCTCCACGAACCAGGTCCTCTACCGTTTTGAGCTGGGTGCAGCGCGCGTGGGCCGCTATTCGGTGGGGCCGCTCCGCGTCACCGTGGGCGGCCAGACGTTTCGCAGCGGCGAGATGGCGCTGGTGGTGAGCGCCGGGGCCCCCGCGGCGGCGGCGCCGGCGCGCGGGCGCGGCAGGGGCAGCCACGCGGCCTCGCTCGTGCTTTCGCTCGAGCCAAGGAACCCGGTGGTTGGGCAGGCGTGCGTGTTGCGCGTGCAACTCATCCAGCGGGTGAACATGGCCGAGGACAGCGAGTACGACCCGCCGTCGACTCCCGGGTTCTGGAGCGAGAAGTGGGGAGATGCGTCGGCCTACCGCGCGAAGGAGGGGCGCAACGACGTCTCGGTGACCGAGAGCTCACTGCGGCTCTATCCGTTGGCGCCCGGCCCCGCGGTGATCTCTCCCGCGCGCGGCGTGGTCACGCCGGCGGCGGGCGGCGGACTGGATCTCTTCGGCAGAGGGATCGCAGGCAATCGACTGCAGATCCAGAGCGACAGCCTGCGCGTCTCGGTCCGACCGCTTCCCCGCGATCCGCCGGCGAGCTTCGGCGGCGGCGTGGGGGAGTTGAGCCTCGAGTGGAGCACCGACCGCTCGCACACCACGCAGGACCAGGCGATCACCGCACGGCTCGACATCCGCGGACTCGGCAACCTGCCGCTGTTGCGCGCCCCCCGGTACGCACCCAACGACTTCGAGGTTTTCTCCTCGACGGTCGAGGACAGCCTGCCGGCCGCGGGCCGGCTCGGGCCGGGCCGGCGCACGTTCCTGTGGACGCTCCTTCCCAAGCGCGCGGGACGCCTGCGCCTGGCCGCACCGACGGTGTCGTGGTTCGACCCGAGCGCGTCGCGCTACGTCACCCAGACGCCGTCCACCCAGTTGGTCGAGGTGCTGTCCGCGCGCGGCGGGCCCACGGGCGAGGACGCGGACGGACTGCCGACCGTGTTCCGCTCCCGCCCAAGCCGCCCCGGTGGGCGAGCGGCATGGCCATTCGCCGCGCTCGGGGGCGGCATGTTGCTCGCGCTCGCGTTCGGGGCGTGGCGCCGCTCGCGAGCGCCGGACCCTTCCGCGGCGGACCGCGCGCGCCAGCGCGAGTGGCTTCGCTCGATCGGCCTGGTGCGCGGCCCCGACTTCTGGCGGGCAGCGGACGAGGCCTCGACGTGGCTCCAGGCACGCGGCGACCAGGTGCTGCGCATCCGCGAAGCCATCTCGGCGGCGCGCTTCGGCGGGCGCACCGATCAGGAGGGCGACGTGCGCCGCTGGCTGGTGGAGCGCCTCGGCGCGTCCATGCCGGCCTCGCCTGGGCGCTGGCCCTGGCAGATGGCCGCCGTGTTCGCGGTCGCCGCGGGTGTGGCGCTCGCGGTCTGGGCGATGCCGCGTGCGGGAGTAGCACGCCTGAACGACCGCGCCGTGGACGCGGACACGCACGCGCGATCGGGCGACGTGGCACGCGCCGAGGCGGAGTGGGCGCGGCTCTGGGACGAGAACCCCGGCGACGCGGCGCTCGCCGCGCGCCTCGCCTGGAGCGCTCTGCAGCGCGACGACGTCGCGGCCGCCACGGTGTGGGTGATTCGCGGCGACCGGCGCGAGGCGCGCGACCCTGCGCTCGCCGTGGTCGCGAGGCGCGTGCGAGATGCCGGCGGCCTGGTGGGCGCGCCGGGCCGCGCGATCCCGTTTCGCTCGGGGGAGTGGGCGGTGATGGCATTCGTGCTGGCCGCTGCTTCGGGGTTTCTCTGGCCGCGCCGGCCCTGGGGGGCGGCCCTGCTCGGGCTCGCGGTCGTCGCGGGACTGTGGTGGCCGCTCGAGAGCGAGTGGCGCATGCGCCAGCGCCTGGCGGTGGTGCGCACGAGCATCGCGCTCCCGCCCGGGGACATCCTGCTCGACTCGGGCCAGGTCGTCCGCGTGAAGCAGCGCGCAGGGGACCAGGTCACCGTGCGCGCTGCGAGTGAGCTCGAGGGCACGCTGCCGGCGAGCGCGTTCTGGTTCCCCGGGCCGCGATGATGCCGATCGCGCGCGCGCTGCTGCTGGGGCTGCTCGTGGCCTGGCCGCTCCAGCCGCTCGACGATGCGATGCGCGCATGGGTGAAGGCACACCAGGATCCCGGCATGCACGCGTTCATGGGCGTGGTGAGCTCGAAGAGTCGCGTGGTGCTGATCAGCGGCGCGGTGCTGGGGCTCGCCGCGGGGGCGTCGGGGCGCGCGTTCGTGGCGGAGGCGGCGGTGGCGCTGCTGCCGGTCAATGGCGTGGTCGAGCTCCTCAAGTGGACGGTGGGCCGCACGCGCCCGGATGGCGACACGCACCGACGGAACTCGTCGTTCCCCTCGAGCCACGCGGCCAATGCGTTCACGATGGCCGCCGTGCTCACTCGGCGCTGGCCGAGGAGCGCGATTCCGGCGTGGCTCGCGGCCGCGCTGGTGGCGTTCTCGCGTCTCTATCTCGATCGTCACTGGTTGAGCGACGTGCTGTTCTCCGCGTTGCTCGCGCTCGCAGGAGCGTGGTGCTCGGCCTGGCTGTTGCGTAGGTGGCGAGAACGAAACGACGCAAGGCGAACGAGTTAGCCTTCGACCTTCGCGCGGTGCGTAAAGTGTGTGTCATCGCTCCGCACGATGCGTTCGGCCTGTGAGCGCCACGCTGTCCGTGACTCGGCCCAACTAGATCGCTCGGTCGCACGAGTCATCTGTTATTCTGCGTGTGTCGCGAGGGAGGAGAGAACCCATGGCGATTGCCGAGATCTTCCCGCTCACCGACACCTCGCTCGACCTCCTCGAACTGCGGCATCGGCGCCGCGAATCCGCGCTCCATCAGTTCGTGCAGTCCGCGATCGAGCGTCGCGCGGTGCGTCACCCCGAGTTGATCACGATGCAGCTCGCACGCCGCGAGCGGCTCGGTACCACCGCGCTCGGGCGCGGGTTCGCCGTGACCGGCGCGTGGTCGCTGTGTGTGCGCGCCCCGCTCGTGCTGCTCGGGCTCTCGGAGCGGGGTCTCGACTGGGATGCCGCCGACGCGCTGCCCGTGCACGTCGTCGCGTTCGTGCTCACGCCGGGCGAGTCGCAGGAGGAACTGCACATGCGTCGCATCGCGGCGGTGGTGTCGGGGCTGCGGCTGCATCGTTCACGCCTGCGTTTGCTCGAGCGCCGTGACCCGCTGTTGCTCGCGAGCCTGCTGCGCGAGGTGCCGCGATGAGCGTGGCGAACGCGTTTCTCGAGTTGCACGAGCTCGACCAGTTGCTGGTGCAGGTGAAGGATCCCGTCCGCGCCGCGCGCTGGCGCCAGATGGGCTACGCGCTCGCTCCGGCCCCGGCCGTCGTGCGCGAGCGCGATCGGCTCGCCGAGAAGCTGGATCGCCGTTGGCTGGTGATCTACGAGCGCTGCCTCGGTCGCTATGGCCGCGGGCTCTCGACGGTGCGGAATCGCGTCTGCCTCGGCTGTCGGCTCACGCTGCCCACGTCGGCCGCACCCGCGCCCGGCGAGGCGCACCTGCACATCTGCGAGGGCTGCGGCCGCCTGCTGCTCTGGGACTGAGCACTCGGGCCAGGCGCCCAGCCGCTTGCCCGCAGTGGCCGCGCGCCCTAACCTTGGCGTGTTCCCCCTGCCCAGACCGGGCCTCCCACCGGGAGATCGGAGATGTCCTCGATGATCCGCACACGCGCCCTGTCGGGCGCCGTGCTCGCGGTGTGGCTCGCGGCGAGCGGTTGCACGACGCTTCGCGAGATCCCGCGCGCCGACTACCACCTGGTGCCCGAGCGCCGCGGCGTGCGCGTCGAGACGAAGGACGGGCTGGTCTACGACTTCGACTACGCCACGGTCGCGGGCGACTCGCTCACCGGTTTCCGCCACCGGAGCGAGGTCGAGGGCCCCGTTGAGCAGACGGCCACCTTCCAGATCGCGCTCGACGACATCCAACACCTCACGACGCGCCGATTCGACTGGTATCGCACCGGCCTGGTCGGGGGCAGCGTTGTGGCGGGCGTGCTGGTCGCCGCACTCGGCGCGCAGGCGGCCCGAGGCCAGGACCCACCGGGCGGTGGCGGCGGTGGCGGCGGCAAGCTGGACTGACGCTCACGCGCCGGCCGCGCGGTCAGGGGGCACGGCCCCGGACGGTGACCAGCGCCACACCCAGACCCACGGCGTTCGCGGCGAGGTCCATGGCCTCGGCCCCCTCGCGCCGCGAGTCCAGAAACTCCTTCGCAACTCCCAGCGCGAGCGTGAGCCCGGCAGCGCTCGCGCGATCCCGGAACGCGACCGTGAGTGCTGCGGCCAGCGTGAACGAGAGGCCGGCGTGCTCCAGCCGGTCGGGGCGCAACAGTCCCACCTGCCAGGCGCGCACGCGAGGCGGCGGGAATGCGGCGAGCGGCTCGAGGCGCCGATCCGTCACGGAGGCAGCCGGAAGCCGGTCCGAAGCCGCCCCGGTGTCCGCCCGGGCAGAAGGCATCAGCGCAAGTGCGCCCGCGAGGCTCTCCGGTGCACCCGCGGGGCCGGCGTCTGCGAGAGCGTAGGATGGTGTCATGAGAACCAGGGTGAACACCCAGCTCGCGACCAGCCCGCAGCCGCGCGCTGGAGTGGGCGAAGCATGAAGCGCTGGGCGATGCCGTGGACGGCGGAGCATGCCCGCCGGCGTGCCGAGCAACGGCTGAAAGCGAATGCGTGGCCCGAAGCGCTGCTCGCCGCGCTCGCGCGGCTCGAGGAGGGCGGGCATCGCGCGTTGCTCGTGGGTGGCTCGGTGCGCGACGTGCTGCTCGCGCGACCCGCCGACCGGCGCTGGGACGTGGCCACCGACCTGCTGCCGGCCCTCGTGCGCGAACGGTTCCCGCGCACGGAGGGTGTGGGCGAACGCCACGGCACCGTGCTGGTGCTGTGGGAGGGACTCGAGCTCGAGTGCACGACGTTCCGGCGCGAGGGGGAGTACGCCGACGCCCGCCGACCCGAGCAGGTGTGGTTCACGCTCGACCCGGTCGAGGACCTGGCCCGCCGCGACCTCACCGTGAACGCGCTCGCGTTCGACGTGGCGCGCGGTGAACTGCTCGACCCGTTCGAGGGCTCGCGCGATCTGGCGCGGCGACGGCTGCGCGCGGTGGGGGACCCGCTCGACCGCTTCCGCGAGGACGCGCTCCGGCCGCTGCGCGCCGCCCGACTCGCGGCGGTGCTCGAGATGGAGCTCGAACCCGAGACGCGTGCGGCACTGGGCGCGGTGCGCGATCGCGCCGCGGGTCTCGCCGTCGAGCGCGTGCGGGAGGAGCTGGAGAAGCTGTTGCGAGCGCCGCGCCCGTCGGTGGGGCTCGAAGTGCTGCGAGAGGCGGGGCTGCTCGAGCTGTGGCTGCCCGAGCTGGCCGCGTGTCGTGGAGTTCCGCAGAATCGCTTCCATGCCTACGACGTCTATTTCCATTCGATCTACTCCTGCGACGCCGCGAGCCCGGACAAGCCCGAGGTGCGCTGGGCCGCGTTGCTGCACGATATCGGAAAGCCCGGCACGCGTGGCGAACGGGCGGGCGAGGGCACGTTCCATGGGCACGAGGAGCTGGGCGCGAGGCTGGCAGACCGCTTGCTTGAACGACTGCGCTTCCGCCACACTGTGCGCGAACGCATCGTGCACCTCGTGCGCGAACACATGTTCGACTACCGCTCGGAATGGAGCGACGCCGCGGTGCGCCGGTTCGTGAAACGCGTCGGGCCGGACTCCGTCGCCGACCTGTTCGACCTGCGCATGGCGGACGCGCTCGGCAACGGCACGCGCGGCCCCGACCCCACTCGACTCGCCGCCATGGCCCGGCGCATCGATGGCGTGCTCGCGTCCGCGGCGGCGCTTTCCGAGCGCGACCTGGCGGTGGACGGCGAGGACGTGATGCGCGTGCTCGGGCTGGCCCCGGGCCCGGAGGTGGGCCGCGTGCTGGAGCGGCTATTGGAGGAGGTGCTCGACGATCCGTCTCTCAACTCGCCCGAGCGATTGCGATCGCGGCTCGCCTCGCTCGCGGACGCGCGCCGGCTTCCTTGACCGCATCCTGACCCGTCCTTATCTTGCATCGCGCCTTTTCCTTGCTACTCGTCATCCCCGGACCCTGGATCTCCATGAGCGCCGACCCGAGCATCCTGGCCTTGCAGCGGCCCGTTCGCCGCCAACTCGACCAGGTGCAGAATCGCCTGAAGGGCCTGTTCAAGACCCCCATCCCGATCCTCAACGAGGTGGGTGGTCATGTGCTGGCCACGCGTGGCAAGAAATTCCGGCCGACGCTTCTGCTGCTCACCGCGAAACTGCGCGGGCACCTGGGCGAGGACGCCGTCGTGTGCGCCACCGTCGTCGAGTTGGTGCATGCGGCAGCCCTGATCCACGACGACTCCGTGGACCGGAGCCACCTGCGCCGCGGCATGCCCACGGTGAACGGCCTGTGGACGGACGAGATGGCGATCATCATGGGCGACTACCTGTACGCCCAGTCCATGTCGCTGCTGGTGGACAACGGTCACAACCGGGCCATGAGCATCCTCGCGCGAGTCGTGAGCGAGATGTCTTGCGGCGAGGCGCTCGAGTTCCAGCACGCCTACGACCTCGGCGTCACGGAGCCCCAGTACGAGGAGCTGATCCGCTTCAAGACGGGTTCGCTGATCGGCGCTTCGACCGAGATCGGCGCCGGGTTGAACGGCGGCGCGCGCGACTTGAAGCGGCGCGAGCGCTATCGGCAGTTCGGCGAGAAGATCGGCGTGGCGTTCCAGATCGTGGACGACCTGTTCGACTACCTGAGCGACTCCGAGGTCACCGGCAAGCCGGTGGGCCACGATCTCGCAGAGGGCAAGGTCACGCTGCCGCTCATTGCCGCGCTGCGGCAAGCGAGCGAGGCCGACCGCCGGCGCCTGCTGTCGCTGGCCGGCCGCAAGCGCTGGACGGCGCGGCAGTGGGCGAGCCTCACCGCCCTCATCGAGAAGACCGGCGGATTCCGTTACGCGCGTGAGCGCGCCGCCGCACTCGCCGAGGAGTCACGCGGCATCCTCGCTGGCGAGCGCGCGAGCGCCGCCCGGCGGGCCCTGGACGCGGCGGTCGACTACACCGTCCAGCGTGACCACTGAGCCGGACGACGGCCATGCCATGACGGCCCCGCGTCCCAAGGCCTCGCTGTCCGCGCCCGCGCTGCTGCGCCTCGCGGCGGAAGCGGCCGCGTCCAGGAAGGCCACCGACATGGTCGGGCTGGACCTTCGCAGCCTTGAATGCGTGGCGGACTACTTCCTCATCTGCTCGGGCTCGAGCGAGCCTCAAGTGCGCGCCATCGCCGAGGCCGTCGAGGACCAACTGCGCGAGCGCGGCGCGCGTGTCTGGCACGTCGAGGGCGGCGCGGGCCGGCGCTGGGTGCTGCTCGACTTCGTCGACTTCGTGGTACACGTGTTCCACGAGCAGACCCGCGAGTACTACCTGCTCGAACGGCTGTGGGGAGACGCCAGGAGAGTGGATCTTGGTGTGGAATGAGCTGACGCGCGGACTCGCCGCGGCGCTCGCCGCCGCGGGGATCCCGGCGGACGACCGCCTCGATCGCGTCGAGCTGGCCATCCCACGTGAGCGGTCGCACGGCGACTGGACCACGAACCTCGCCATGATGCTCGCCAAGCCGGCGAAACGGCGGCCGCGCGAGCTCGCCGAGGCGATCGCACAACACTTCCCGCTCGAGGGTTCGCCGTTCGGCGCCGTCGAGGTGGCGGGCCCGGGCTTCCTGAACTTCCGCTATCGCGACGAGTGGCTGGCCGAACTGCCCGCGCGCATCGTGGCGGAGCAGGCGGGGTTCGGCCGCTCGGCCTCGGGCGCGGGCGAGCGCGTGCTCGTGGAGTACGTGAGCGCCAACCCGACCGGGCCCATGAACATCGTGAGCGCGCGCGCCGCGGCGGTGGGCTCGGCGCTGGTGCGTTTGCTCGAAGCCGCCGGGTACTCCTCGGCGAGCGAGTTCTACGTGAACGACGCGGGCAACCAGGTGGACCTGCTCGGAGAGTCACTTGCGGCGCGCTTCGCCGAGCGCGTGGGGGAGTCGCGCGCATTGCCGGCCGAGGGCTACCAGGGCGAATACGTGAAGGAGCTGGCCGCGCGCCTGCCCGAGTCCGAAGGCCGCGCCGCGCTGGCGCGCCCGGACGGCGCGGGCTGGTTCCGCGATCACGCGCTCGAGCTGGTGGTGGACTGGCAGCGGGCCGACCTCGCCGCCTACGGCGTGACTTTCGACGGGTGGTTCCGCGAGTCCTCGCTCTACCCGGACGCGGTGGAGCGCGCGCGTGTGGGGCTCGAGACGCGCGGCGTCACGTATCGCGCCGAGCGCCCCGAGGGCGTGACCGAGGCGGCCGAGTCGCGCGTGCGGGACGCGGCGGGCGCGGCTGGCGGCACGGGCGTGGCCACGTGGCTCCGCACCTCGCAGTACGGAGACACCATGGACCGCGTCATCGTGCGCAGCGATGGCCGGCCGACCTACCTGCTGCCCGACATCGCCTACCACGTCGATAAGCGGGCGCGCGGATTCCAGCACGCGATCAACCTGTGGGGGCCGGACCACCACGCGTACGTCACGACCCTGCCGGCGGCATTGCAGGCGTTCGGTCTGGAGAAGAATTTCCTGCACATCCTGATCGTGCAGCAGGTGAACCTGCTGCGCGACGGCCAGGCGGTGAAGATGAGCAAGCGCGCGGGCGAGTTCGACACGCTGCGCGACCTGTTGGACGAGGTGGGGGCGGATTGCGCCAAGTTCTTCTTCCTCCTGCGCTCGAGCAGTTCGCACCTGGACTTCGACCTCGAACTCGCCACGCGCCAGAACGACGAGAACCCCGCGTTCTACGTGCAGTACGCGCACGCCCGCATCTGCTCGGTGCTGCGAAAGGGCGCGGAGCAGCTCCTGGCGCCCGCGGACGGCGAGGCGGCCCCGCTCAACGTGGCGGCCGAGCGTGCGCTGATCCGGCAGCTGGCGACCTGGCCCGAGCTGGTGCGCGGCGCGGCGGCCGCACGCGAGCCGCATCGGATCCCGGCGTTCCTCGTCGAGACCGCGGCCGAGTTCCATCGCTTCTACCACGAGTGCCGCGTGGTCTCGGAGGACACGGTCGTGAGCCGCCACCGCCTGCGCCTGTGCGCGGCGGCCGCGCAGGTGTTGCGAAACGGGCTCGCGCTCATGGGGGTATCGGCGCCCGAGCGGCTCGAACGTCCGGCCGAGGCGAGCGCGTGAGCCAGCAGCGCATCCTGGTCGTGGGCTCGGTCGCACTCGACACCATCCGCACGCCCTATGGCGAGGTCCAGGAAGCGCTCGGCGGCTCGGCGTCCTACTTCTCGTGCTCGGCCAGCCATTTCGCGCCCGTGTCGGTGGTGGCGGTGGTGGGCCAGGACTTCCCCGACCTCCACCGCCGAACGCTCGCGAACCGTGGCATCGACCTGGACGGGCTCGAGGCTGCACAGGGGCGCACGTTCCGCTGGCGTGGCGAGTACATGGCCGAGCTGGGACACGCGCACACGCTCGAGACCCAACTCAACGTGTTCGCCGACTTCCATCCGAAGCTCACCGACGCCCATCGCCGCATCCCGTACGTGTTCCTCGCGAACATCGACCCCGACCTGCAACTCGAGGTGTTGTCGCAGATGCGCAAGCCCCGGCTGGTGCTCTCCGACACCATGAACTACTGGATCGCGCGCAAGCCCGACCGCGTGCTCGAGGTGCTGCGCCGGGTGGACGTCGCACTGCTGAACGAGGAGGAGGCGCGTGCGCTGGCGGGCGAGACCCATCTGTCCCGCGCGGCCGAGCGCCTGCTCGAGCAGGGCGCGCATGCCGTCATCATCAAGAAGGGGGAGCACGGCGCGCTCTACCACTCGCGCGACGAACGCTTCCTCACGCCGGCCTACCCGGTGGTCGCACTCACGGATCCGACCGGGGCGGGCGACTCGTTCGCGGGGGGGTTCGTGGGTCTGCTCGCCCGGCTGGACCGGGCCGACGGCGAGGCGCTGCGCCAGGCGATGGCGTGCGGCACGGCGATGGCCTCACTGGCGATCGAGGCGTTCTCCCCGGAGCGCCTGGTGGAGACCACGCACCAGGAGATCGAGGGCAGGGTGCGCGAGCTGCACGGGCTCGTCCATTACGACCTGTTCCCGATGTTCTGAACACAGGGACGCGACGGGGCGGACAGGCCCGCGTCGGCCCGCGCCAGGCCTGGAGCCGCCGGGGCGAGTTGGCAACTTGCGCCTTCCCTGTAGGTTCCACGGGTATGCTAGGCTGTCGCCCGCATCACGGCACCCCCCCGAGCAACTAGCCGAGAGGCATGACCATGATGGGATCCCCCCTTGCCGTAAGAGCCGAGGCGGCCATCCGCCGGCTCCGGGATGTGGATGGCGTGAGCGTCCAGGCGGAAGCGGACGATGTGCTGGAGATCCACGTCGTGAGCATCGGCTCTCGCTCGCCCAAGCAGATCGTACGCGACGTGCAGGCCGTATTGCGGACCGAGCTCGGGCTCGCGATCGACCACCGCATCGTATCGGTGGCGCTGGCGCGTCCGTCGGACGAGATCCCTCCGGCCGCCCCGCCCACCGTGAGTCGTTCGCCAGAGCCCGCGCCCGCCACGTTCGGGCAGGTGCGCGCGGCTTCGCGCCCGACCCCGGACCGCGAGGACCGCATCCGCTACGAGAATGCCAACCTCATCGTGAACGGGCAACGCACGCAGGCCCAGGTGGAGTTGCGTTGGAAGGGACTGCCGCGCGTGGGCAACGCCTCGGGCTGGAGCGCGCGGGACGATGCGCACCGCCTGGTGGCCTTGGCCACGACCCTCGCGGTGCAGGAGTTCCTGGCCGATCCCGTCGCGCTCGGCGTGCGCGACGTCGCGTTCTTGGAGTTGGGTGGCAAGCGCGTCGCGGTGGTGGTGCTCTCTCTGCTCGCGCACCGTCACGAGAGGGTGCTCACGGGCAGCTGCACCGTGGAGCAGGACACGGCGCAGGCCGTGGTGCTCGCCACGCTGTCCGCGCTCAACCGCCTGGTGGCGGGCATGCGGGTAAAAGAGCCCACCGAGTACGTGCTGCGCGCCGAGAGCTACGTCAGCGAGAACTGAGTCGGGCGCGCAGGCGCGCCCAGTGTGAGTCACATGATTTCGGGACCGACAGGCGTCCCGGGAGGAGACCAGCGGAGCGAGGCAGGTGGCACCAGCGAAGCGACCCACCCGCACGGCCAAAAGCCGGAGCGGAGATTCCTCATAAGGAGGTGGGCCGTTCATGGACCTGTTCTTCGATATCATCGAGCTGCTGGGTAAGGCCGGTTGGTAACGGCGCAACAAGGCAGTTGATGTAGTCTCTCTCCCGTGAGCCGGTGTCGGTCCCGTCTATTCTTTCCTTCCTAGCCGGAAGCCCCCACGATAGGGATATCGTGAACTCGTCCACATCGCCGCGGCGGCCGACCCTGTTCCGCCTCTACTACATCGCCGTCAGCGCGATCGCGCTGCTGCTCGCGGGGTTCGCGTGGGCGCAGCACCCCACGGCGGTCTGGCCCGTGGTCCTGGCCGGCCTGGTGCTTCTGGTGCTCGCGGAGATCACGCCCGTGCGCTTGCCGGGCGGTGGGCAGATGACGGCGGGCACCATGGTGGACCTGCCGCTGCTGCTCCTGCTGGGCCCGTTCTGGACGGCCGCGCTCGATGTCGCGGTCGCAGTCGTGTTGCAGGGACTGGTGCAGCGGCGCCCGACCGTGCGCGTGGCGCACAACGCGGCCATCTACGTGCTGGGCGCGTTCGCGGCGGCCGCGGTGTACGAGGCGCTCGGCGGCCACATCGGCCAGGTGCCGTTCCCGAGCTCGGCGGTGGCGCTCGCCGGGTGCGGGCTCACGTTTTTCCTGGTCAACTCCATGTGCGTCTCGCTCGCGATCGGGCTCACCGAAGGTCCGAGCCCGTGGCGCATCTGGCAGCGGAACTTCCAGAACGGCATCATGCATCACCTGTCGTTCGTGGCGCTGGGCACACTGACGGCCGTGGTGTGGGACAGCACCGGCGTGTGGGGACTCTTGTTGGTGGCCCTGCCCGTGCTGGTCTCGCGCCACGCGTTCCAGCTTTCCGTGGAACTCAAGAGCGACCTCAAGGACTTCGTGCGCACACTCACCGAAGTGCTCGAGGAGGTGGATCCGTACACGCGCCATCACTCGGTGCGCGTGTCGAGCTACTCCATCCGGCTTGCGCGCGGCCTGCGTCGTCCCGAGTCGGAGGTGGAGGAGATCGA
>JANNKI010000546.1:0-12131 GCA_031396225.1 bacterium
TCGCGCCGCGCGTGCTCGAGGACCTGATCTCACGCACCGTCCGGAATGCCATCGTGCTCTCGCCGTTCGAGGCGTTCAATGAACGGTTCAAGCTCACGTTCATCCTTGGGCTGGGGCTGGCGCTGCCGGTGGTGTTCTGGCAGGTCTGGTCGTTCGTGGTGCCCGGGTTGCTCCAACGGGAGAAGAAGTGGGTGCCCTGGCTCGCCATCGGGTCCATGGTGCTGTTCGCCGCAGGCGCCGCGACGGCCTATCTCTATGTGGTCCCACTCATCGTGGAGGTGCTCGAGCAGTTCCTCGTCAGCGGCGTCACCACGCAGATCCGGCTGGGTGCGCTGCTCGACTTCACCTACAACCTCGCGCTCGCTTGCGGCATTCTCATGCAGTTACCGTTGGTGACACTTCTGCTCACGTCCATCGGCATCGTGACCCCGGCATTCCTGTTGCGGCAATGGCGGGTCGCGCTCGTGGCGATCTTCATCCTCACCGCACTCATCACCCCCGGCGACGTGGTGAGCGCGCAACTCGTGATGGGGGGACCCATGGTCGTGCTCTACTTCGCGAGCGTCGGGCTGTCGTTCCTGGTGGCGCGCAAACGAATCGAACGCGACAAGCGGGAGGGAGGAGCATGAGCACCAGACGCAAGTCCGCGGGGCGACGGACCACCCTGGGTCCTCCGTCCACGCTGCTCGCGGTGGACGTGGGCAACACCGAGACCGTGGTGGGCCGCTTCATCGGGGCCGAGCTCGAGGAGTCCTGGCGCGTGACGAGCGGGAGATCCACCACCGACGAGATCCGGCTGACACTCGAGAGCATGTTGAAGACCGGCGCGGCCGGGTGCGCGAGCGTGCTGTGCTCGGTGGTGCCCTCGCTCACCCGCCCCTGGGCCAAGGCGCTCCAGGAGGTCTCGGGCCGCGAACCGCTCGAGGTGACCGCCACGAACTCGCCGATCAAGCTGCAAGTGACCGAGCCGGACACCGTGGGCCCCGACCGCATCGCCAACGCGCTCGCTGGCCGCGTGCTGCACGGCTCGCCGTGCATCGTCGTGGACGTGGGCACGGCCACCACGTTCGACTGCGTGTCGAGGCAGGGCGCGTTCGTGGGTGGCGCCATCGCGCCGGGCATGGGCACCGCGTCCGACGAGCTGTTCCGCCGCGCCGCGCGACTCTCGAGCATCGAGCTGCGCCGGCCGCAGCGCGCGGTGGCTCGCACCACGGCGGAGAACCTGCGCGTCGGCGTGCTGTGGGGTTACGCGGGACTGGTGGATGCGCTCGTGCGGCGCATGCGGAGCGAACTGGGCGGACGGCCCAAGGTGATCGCGACTGGCGGGCTCGCGCAACTGGTCGCTCCCGAGTGCGAGACCGTGGATCTGGTGGACGAGGGACTCACGCTCAAGGGTTTGCGCTTGCTGTGGGAGGCGGCCCGGTGAACGAGCCCCGGCCGCGACTGCTGGCCCTGGTCGGCGTCCTCGCGGGGTTGTGCGTGGCGGGCTCGCTGGTGCGGGCCGTCGCAGCCCCCGCCCCGTCGCGGACTCCCGCCGCCGCCGCGAGGGTCGCCGCGCGCGACTCCCTGTTGGTGCGCGGCTACGTGCGCCGGCTCGCGGATCCCAACTGGCAGGGTCGCGGCATCGGCACGGCCGGCATCGACTCGGCCGCCGACTGGATCGCAGGTCGGATGCGCGAGGCTGGGCTCGCGCCCGCGGGCGACAGCGGCGGCTGGTTCCAGTCGTTCGAGGTCACCACCGGAGTCGTCGCCGAGGCGCCGTGCGTGCTCGAGGTGGCCGCTCGGCGCTTCCCACTGGGCGACTCGCTCCAGCCGCTCGGCTTCAGCAACAACGGCTCGGCGCGCGCGCGCGTCGTGTTCGCGGGCTACGGCATCACCGCGCCCGGCTACGAGTGGGACGACTACGCCGGCCTCGACGTGCGTGATGCGCTCGTATTGGTGCTCACGCAGGAGCCGGGCGAGATGGACAGCACCAGCCGCTTCGACGGCACGCTCACGACGCCATTCGCCGACCTGCGCACGAAGGCGATCAACGCACGCGAACACGGCGCGCTCGGGCTGCTGGTCGCGAATGGACCCAAGTGGCATGCCGGCGAGCCGCCGCGGCCTCCCGCGCGCGACGGCGAGGGCTACATGACGAGCGGCCTGCTGGCCGCGTACCTGTCGGAGACCGCGGCCAACGCGCTGCTCGCGTCCGCGGGCCTGGACCTGACGCACGCGCAGGCCGCCATCGAGGTGGGGGGGCGGCCACACTCGCTGGCGCTCCCGGACAGCGCCACGCTCACGGTGAACGTGCGCCGCACGCGTGCGATGACGCGCAACGTGGTGGGCATGCTGCAGGGACGCGACAGCACGCGCACGCTGGTACTGGGTGCGCACTACGACCACCTGGGCTTGGGCGGCCGCTCCTCGCTGTCGCCAGACAAACGCGAGCCGCACGTGGGCGCCGACGACAATGCCTCGGGCGTGTCGGCCGTGCTCGCGGCGGCGAAGAGGCTGGGCGCGCGGGCCCACGCCGGATGGCGGCCGCGGCACACGCTCGTGTTCGCCGCGTTCACCGGCGAGGAGATCGGCCTGGTGGGTTCGTCGCACTTCACCGACGATCCCCCGAGGCCGCTCGCGACCGTGGAGGCCATGGTGAACATGGACATGGTCGGCCGCCTGCGGCAGAACCGGCTGATGATCATGGGCGTGGGTACCGCGACCGAGTTCCCCGCGCTCGTGCAAGCCGTCAACCGGGGCGTGCCCACCGCGCACTTCGACCTGCGCACCAGTGAGGACGGCTACGGGCCCTCGGACCACCAGGCGTTCTACAAGAAGAACATCCCCGTGCTCATGCTGTTCACGGGCGCACACTCCGACTACCACAAGCCGAGCGACACCTGGGACAAGGTGCACGCCGCTGGGATCGCGCGCGTCTCGCACTTCGCGCAGGCGCTGGTGGAGTCGCTCGACGTGCGCCCAAAACCCAACTTCACCAAGGCCAAGTCAGACGCCTCGCCCGGACGCATCGCCGGCGGCGGGGGCTACGGCGCCTGGCTCGGCACGATCCCCGACTACATGCAGACCGAAGGCGGCGTGTTGCTATCGGGTGTGCGCGACGGCAGCCCTGCCGCAAAGGCGGGACTCGCGGCCAACGACGTCATCGTGCGGTTCGATGGCATTCGCGTGGACAACATCTACGACTACACGTTCGCGCTCCGCACTCGCAAGCCGGGCCAGGACGTGCGCATCACCGTGAAACGCGCGGGCCAGGCGCTGGACCTGCTCGCCACCCTGGGAAGGAGACCCTGACATGCGCGCGTTCACGTTCGTGCTGGGAGCCGTGTTCCTGCTCGTCGTGGCCGCCTCGGACCCCGCTTCGCCGGGTGCCCCGCCCGTGCGGTTCCGCCCGGTGCCCCCGAACGCTGTGGCGGCGGACTCGCTCATCCGTCCGGGCGAGAAGCACTTCGCGCATCTCTGGCAGCTCACGTTCGGCGGCCAGAATGCCGAGGCCTACTGGAGCAGCGACGGCACGAAGCTCGTCTGGCAGTGGACGCGTGATGGCGCGCCCTGCGACCAGCAGTACGTGCTGGACCTGCGCACGGGCGCCCACGCGCGCGTGAGCACGGGCAAGGGTCGCACGACGTGCGGTTTCTTCCATGCGAAGGACCAGCGCGTGTTGTTCGCGTCCACGCACGCGGGTGGCGATTCGTGCCCGCCGAATCCCGACATGAGCCAGGGCTACGTGTGGCCGCTCTATCCCACCTATGATCTGTGGAGCGCGCGTCTCGACGGCAGCGACCTCAAGCGGATGACCGACCACCCCGGCTACGACGCCGAGGCCACGATGAGCCCGGACGGGCGTTGGTTGGTGTTCACGAGCAAGCGCGACGGCGATGTGGACCTGTACAAGATGCGACTCGACGGCACGGGGCTGCAACGCCTGACGCACTCGGTGGGCTACGACGGCGGCGCGTTCTTCTCGCACGACGGCAAGCGCATCGTGTGGCGCACGCACCGCACCGATGACTCGGCCGCGAACGCCACGTTCCATCGGCTGCTGGCGCAAGACCTGGTGAAGCCCTCGAAGATGGACCTGTGGGTCATGAATGCCGACGGCTCGGAACCGCGCCGCATCACCGACAAGCCCGGCGCGTCGTTCGCGCCCTACTTCACGCCGGACGACCGCGCGATCCTCTATGCCTCCAACTGGGAGAACCCACGCGGTCGCAACTTCGACCTGTGGCTGGTGCCCGTGGCGGGTGGCGAGCCCGTGCCGGTCACGCGCGACCCCGACTTCGATGGCTTCCCCATGTTCAGCCCCGACGGCCGCTGGTTGGTGTTCTGCGCGAACCGTGGCGGCAAGGTCGCGGGCGAGACCAACCTGTTTCTCGCGCAATGGCGACCCTGAGCCGGGCGAGCGGCCGAGCTGGCCCGATACTCAGGGCCGGGAGGGCCGGAGGCCTCGTCCTGCTGCTGCTGTTTCTGTTTGTGCGATACCGCGACGCGTTCGGGCTGCCGTTCCTGAACGACGACTACGTGTTCCTGGACCACGTCGTGCGCAAAGGCTTCACGAACCTGTGGGGCTTCACCGACCTGGCCTTCAACTGGTGGCGGCCGTGGTCACGCGAGTTCCACTATTGGTGGTTGCAGCGCACGTTCGGCCCGTCCGAAGCGCCGTTCCACCTTGCGAGCTTGGCACTGTCCGTATCGGTGCTGGCCGCGTACTGGGCGCTGGCCCGTCGCCTGGCCGGAGCGCCAGCCGCCGCGGTGGCGGTCGCGGGCGCCGTCACGCTGCCGGGCTGGGGGCTGCTACTGCTGTGGTCGGCGGGCGCTCAGGATCTGTGGATGTTGCTGCTCTCGCTGCTGGCTCTACTCGCGTGGCAGAGCGGTCGCGTGGGCTGGGCCGCGTTGGCGTATGCGTTGGCGCTCGCCAGCAAGGAGACGGCCGCGCCGCTCCCGCTTCTGTTCCTGGCCTACGACGTTTACGTGGCGAGGCGTCCGTGGCAGGAATCGCTCGTGCGCATGTCGCCCGCGTTGTTGGTGGGCCTCGCCTGGGTGGTCGCGCACCCGCTGTTGCTGGGGCGGTTCTGGACCAGCGCGCCGGCTGCGATCGCGCCGTCGTCGGCCGCCGTGGCGCCGTGGAGCGCGGCGCTCAAGAGCGCGCTGTCGGCGGTCTCGCTCGATGTGCCGCCCGCCCCAGAGGGCGGCTGGAAGACCGTGTGGTGGGACGGCCTGCGCGGCGCGTGCCTCGCGGTGGTGTTCGTGGAGCTGCTCGCACGCCCCGACGCGCGTCCCTCCGACATGCTGGGTGGCACACGCGCGGCACGCCTGCGCGGAGTGCTGCCGATGGCGCTGGCCTGGTGGGGATGCGGCACGCTGCCGCTGCTGCTGCCCGGGCTCGGCTGGCATGCGTACTACGCCCACTTCGCCGCGCTCGGCGCGTGGCTCGCCATCGGCCGCGTACTCGCGCGCCAGCCGGGGATCGCCATGGCGCTCGTGGCGGCACTCGCGGTGATCGGTGCGGGACGCGCGGCCACGCCGTCACAGGACTGGGGCGAAGCCGCGTACCAGCGCCGGGCCGGCGCGTTCGTGAAACAGATCCGCGAGAACCTGCTCACGGCCTATCCCAAGCTCGAGCCGCACGCGCGACTCTGGTTCGTGCGCCTTCCGAACAACGTCGGCTTCCTGGCCGGGGATGGCCCCGCGGTGCGCGTGTGGTACCGCGAGCCGACACTCAAGGCGGGCTACTACAGCGCCTACGCTCCGCGTGCGGCCGGCGAGCCCGCGGGGCCCGACCGCTTCTTCCGCATGGACGAGTCGGGCCGTTTCCTCGAGGTGCGGCAGGGCGCGGTGGGCGACACCACCGCGGTCGCCGTCGTTGCCGCCGCCGACTCGGTCGAACGCCGGGAGAACCCGCGCTGGCAGACCGACCGGATGTCGTTGGCCAGTGCGTTCGCCGCCGGCAGGGACTGGCGCGCCGCGGCTGCGGAGTTCCGCCGGCTGGCCATCTCGTTCCCCGACAGCAGCGGCTACGCGTTCGACGCCGCCACCGCGTTCATGCAGGCCGGCGACACGAACACGGCGTACCAGTGGTTCCGCGAGGCCGCGCGCCGGCCGGGCGCGCCCCCGGAGCTGATCCAGGCGGTCCGGGGCATCCTGCCCGACCGGCCCCGGCGCCCGCGCAAGACCAGCGAACGCGAGCGTGAATACTCGGGCCTGCGCCGCCGATAAGTAGAATTAGCGTTTCGCGCCTTTGGCGCGGGGCCTGGCGCAGGCCGCTCGCCTCGGGCGGGACCAGGGCAGGAGGGACCGACTCGGATGGGCAAGCGGGTCCGCTTCGACGATGACGCCCGCCGCGCGCTGTGGCGCGGGATCGACCAGCTGGCGAGTGCGGTGCGCATCACGCTTGGGCCGCGCGGCAGGAGCGTGGTGCTGGATCGAGCGCACGGCCACATGCCCGCCATCACGCGCGACGGCATCGCGGTGGCGCAGGAGCTGGAGCTCCCCGACCCATTCGAGAACATGGGCGTGCAGATGTTGCGCGAGGTGGCACTGCGTACGGGGCAGGATGCCGGTGATGGCACCAGCACCGCCACCGTGCTTGCGCATCGTATCGTGGGCGACGGATTCGCTGCGGTGACTTCCGGCGGGAACCCCGTCGCGATCCGCCGCGGCATCGACGCCGCCGTGGCGGCCGTGCTCGCCGATCTCGCCGCGCAGGCGCGGCCACTCGAGGACGACCGCGACGTGGCGCGCGTGGCGGGGCTCGCCGCGGGCGATCCCGTGCTCGGCGAACTCATCGCGCAGGCATTGCGCTCGGTGGGTCACCACGGCGTGGTGAGCGTGGAAGAAGGCCTTGGCCTCGGAGTGACGCTCGAGGTGGTGGATGGCGTGCGTTTCGCCGGTGGCTATGCGTCGCCCTACTTCGTCACCGATGCCGAGGACATGGAGGTCGTGCTCGAGCACCCGCTCGTGCTGGTGGTGGATGGCGTGCTCTCGTGCGCGACCGACATCGTGCCGGCGCTCGAGCTGGCCGCCGCACACCAGCAACCGCTGCTGTGCGTTTGTGAAGACATCGAGACCGAGGCGCTCACCGTGATGGTGGTGAACCGCCTGCGTGGCACCGCGCCCGGCGTGGCGGTGCGCGCGCCGGGTAGCGCCGCGGCGCGTCGCGAACTGCTGGAGGACCTGGCGCTCGTGACCGGCGCCACGCTGTTCGGGGCAGCCACCGGGCTGGGTGTGGCGGGCGTGCGCGCCGAGCACCTGGGACGCGCCTGGCGGGCCACGGCCAGCGTGGAACAGACCATCCTTCTGCGCGGTGGCGGTCGCACGGAGACGTTGCGCGCACGCACGGCTCAACTCGAGCGCGAACTTCGAAGTGCGACGCTGGCGCTGGAGCGTGACGCGCTCCGAGCTCGACTGGCGCGACTCGCGGGCGTCGTGGCCGTGCTTCGCGTGGCCGCGCAGACCGACGTGGAGCGCGAGGCGGTGCGCTCGCAGCTGGAGGACGCGCTGGCCGCGACGCGCGCCGCGGTGGAGGAGGGCATCGTGCCGGGCGGCGGCGTGGCACTCTTGCGCGCGAGCCGCGGACTCGAGTCGCTGAGCCTGCGTCCGATCGAGGCGATCGGTCGCGAGATCGTGGCCGCGGCCCTTGCCGAGCCCGCGCGACAGATCGCGCACAACGCGGGGGCCGAGTGCGAAGCGGTGCTCACGCGACTCCGCTCGGGCGAGCGCTGGTTCGGCTACGACGCCATGACCGGCGAGTACGGCGAGCTGGACGTCGTCGGCATCGTGGACCCCGCGAAAGTGGCGCGCTGCGCGCTGCAGCACGCCGGCGCACTGGGCGGGCTGGTGCTCACCACCGACGCGCTGGTGGTGGACGACGGGCCGGGGGGCGGGGAGCCGAGGTAGTCCGAGTCCGCGTGCAGTTGTAGAGCGTGTTCCCGGCGTGGACGACGGCACGAACGGTCGCATTCGCGACCCACAGGTTCCCGTCGATCGTCTGCGCGAACCCAGCGCCGCTCGATGCCAGGAGGAGCGCGGTGGTCACCGCGAGACCGGCGAAGTCGCGCCGTCGAGTTGGCGGTAGGATTCGCCGGGGAAGCCGCACGGCGGCGGGGTCAGCACCCGGTGCGTGGCACAGTCGCGGACCGAGCTCGATCCTCGACATGGCGGCCCCCGGGGAGTTGCGGGGCGTATCGCCACTCCCCAAGTCGGCGGATGCGATCGCTTCACGGCCTCCCGACCGGCCGTCGCAGCTCCGGCGCCGCCAACACCTCGATCGGCGTGCCGTCGGCGAGCGTGAGCGCGCCGCCCGCCTCGAGCGCGTCTCGCCGCACCACGGCGAAGCCCTCGCCGCCCGCGATGCTCGTGAGCACGCCCGCTCGCTCGCCTCCCGCAAGAACTTCGCCCGGCACCGTCGCGTTCGCAACTCCCAACCGCACGTGCACCGGCCGGCGGCGCACGCTTTCGTAGGTGATCAGGCGCTGGAGCGCTTCCTGCCCGGTGAAGCAGCCCTTCGCCAGGTGCACCTCGTGCGCGAGGCCCACTTCGAACGGGTTGAATGCCTCGACGATCTCGTGGCCGTGGCGCGCGTGCAGCAGCGCGATGCGCGCGGACTCGCCGAGCGGCTCGCCTGCGCCGACCAGCAATCGCGTGCCGTCACCGGTGGCGACCTCGCGCGGTACACCTTCAGCCTCGGCCCGAACACCGGACTCGTCGCCGACATCGCGCGCCAGGATCACCGGCAACTCCGCCGAGCGGTCCTCAACGTGCACGTCGTCGCGGAAGATGCTCTTGTCGAGCGCAGCGGCGAGGTCTGCGCCCGGCGCGTCCGGCCGCAGCAGCCACACCGCGCCGTCGCTCGCGACCGCGACGACGGCGCGGTGGAGCAGCCGTCCGCGGAAGTCGCAGAAGAGCGTGGCACGTGCCTCGCCGGCACGAAGCTCGGCGAGCGCGTTGCTCGTGACGCGGTGGAGAAGTGGCAGCGTGTCGCGGCCCGTGAGTCGCAGTGCCGTCGTGGAGACCATGCGGTCAAACTAGGCTCGCTGGGCGCATGGCGCAACCCTCGGTCGGATGCTAGCTTCGAGGTCTTCCTTCAACCGGAGGTGCAGCCCCCATGCCCGTCACGGAGACGACGCTCGCGGAGCTCCTCGAGCAGCTCGTCAACATCCCGAGCGTCACCGGGAACGAGCAGGAGATCGTGGACTGGATCACGCGCCGGCTCGCCGTCTCGAGCCGCGGCGAGGTCATCCGCCACGGGCTCTCCATCGTGTGGCGCGCGCCGCAGAAGGGCCGCCCGCTCGTCGTGCTGGCCGGCCATACCGACACCGTGCCGCCGCAGGGCAACGCGAGCGCGACCCGAGTGGACAACCGCATCACCGGCGTGGGCACCACTGACATGAAGGCCGGCGATGCCGTGATGCTGGCGCTCGCCGACTCGCTCGACCTGGATGCCATGCGCTTCGACCTGGCCTGCGTGTTCTACGACGCCGAGGAGGGTCCGGCCGAGCGGAACGGCTTGAAGCGCGTGCTCGAGCAGTCGCCCTGGCTACGCGACGCGAGCCTCGCCGTGATCCTCGAGCCCACCGACCTCGCGGTGGAGATGGGCTGTAACGGCATCCTGAACGTCGAGGTGCGCGTGCCCGGCATCGCCGCGCACGCCGCGCGGCCGTGGCAGGGGAAGAACGCCGTGGCCGAGGGCGCGGACTGGCTGCGAGACATCACGCGCTATCCCGTCACGAGCCACGACGTGCAGGGGCTCGAGTATCGCGAGACGCTGCAAGTCACCACGCTCCGCGCCGGCAGCACGCGCAACGTGGTGCCGGCCGAGATGGTCGCGAACCTGAATCATCGCTTCCCGCCCGACCGCAGTGTCGAGCAGGCGATCGCGAACCTGCGCCGGCACGTGCCACCGGGCTTCGGGTTCGAGGTGGTGGACCAGGCGCCGCCCGGTGCCGTGTGCCTGGACCACGCCGAGGTGCAACGCTTCATCCGCGGCAGTGGCGCCAAGGTGGCGGGCAAGCAGGGCTGGACCGACGTGGCGCGCTTCACCGCCGCCGGCATTCCCGCGTTCAACTATGGCCCGGGCATCCCGGACCTCTGCCACCGGGCCGACGAGTACTGTCCCATCCCCAACCTGGGTGTGGTGTACGAGCAACTGGCCGCGTTCCTCACCCGGGAGACCGCATGACCGCCCCTGTTCCTGGACCGCTCCACCCGCTGCTCACGGGCAGCGAGGAGTACCCGTTCGTGAAGCTGGAGCGCCGCCGTCGCGAGCTGGCGCCCGCGGGGGTGGCCAGCATCAACTTCGGCATGGGTGATCCGCGCGAGGAGACGCCGGCATTTATAAGAGAGGCCCTCCGGGCCTCCGTGCCGATCGTGTCGAGCTATCCCGCCACGAATGGCAAGCCCGAGTTGCGCGCGGCGTGCGCGGCATGGCTTAAGCGGCGCTACGGGCTCGACGTGGATCCCGAGCGCCACGTGTTGCCGGCGAATGGCACCAAGGAGGCGGTCTACTCCATGGCGTTCACGATGGTCTCGCCGGGTGCGGCGAAGGACACGGTCATCATCCCGACGCCGGCCTACCCCGTGTACGCGAGCGGCGCGCGCTTCGCCGGCGCGAAGGTGCACTTCTCGCCGCTCCAGAGCGCCGATGGCTGGTGCTTCGATCCCGATCGCGTGCCCGAGGACGTGTGGAAGCGCACGGCGCTGCTTTGGTTGAACTCGCCCCACAATCCCACGGGCTCTGTGCTCGATGCGGCGAGCGGCGCGCGGGTGCTGGCGCTGGCGCGACGGCACGGGTTCTGGGTGGCGAGCGACGAGGCCTACGGTGATCTGTGGTTCGAGGGCGGGCCGCCGGGCACGTTGCTCGCGCACGGGCTCGAGAACGTGATCGGGCTGTTCACGCTCTCCAAGCGTTCGGCCATGACGGGCTACCGCACGGGATTCATGGCCGGCGACCCGCGGCTGATCGAGGCGCTCAAGAAGTTTCGTCCCAGCGTGGGCGTGGCCACGCCGGATTTCATCCAGGACGCGGCCATCGCCGCATGGAGCGACGACGAGCACACGCCGGCCACGCGCGAGGTGTACGCGGTCAAGCGGCGGCTCTTCCTGGACGAGTTCACGCGGCGCGGCTGGAATGTGGAGGCCTCGGAGGCCTCGTTCTACCTGTGGATGCGCGTGCCGGACGGCGACGACGTGGGCTTCGTGGAATCACTCTTGAAGTTGGGCGTGGTGACCACGCCGGGCTCGTTCCTGGGGCCGGGCGGCGAGGGCTACGTGCGCTGGGCGCTGGTGCCCACGCTGGCCCAGTGTCGCGAGGCCATCGTGCGGTTGGAGCAGCTCGCGGGAGCGAAGGCATGAGCGACTACCCGGTCGAGCGCTGGCAGCGGACGATCGCCGAGGGGTTCGCCGGCACGCTCGCGCTGGACGACGCCTCGCTCCGCGGTGCCGTCGAAGGCGCGGTCGCGGCGCTGGATGGCGGTGGATTGCGAGTGTGTTCGCCTCCCGCGAACGGGGAGGGGGACTGGGTCACGCACGCGTGGCTCAAGCAGGCCATCCTGCTCTACTTCCGCATGCACGTGAGCGTGCCGTTGCTCGCGGGCGATCTCGAGTTCTTCGACAAGGTGCCGCCCAAGCGCAACCTCGAGGCCGCGGGCGTTCGCGTGGTGCCGCCGGGCGTGGCGCGTTACGGCAGCTTCCTCGAGCCAGGCGTCATCCTGATGCCCGGCTACGTGAACATCGGGGCGCGCGTGGGCGAGGGCAGCATGGTGGACACGTGGGCCACCGTGGGCTCGTGCGCGCAGATCGGCCGGCGCGTGCACCTCTCGGGCGGCGTGGGGATCGGCGGCGTGCTCGAGCCGCCGCAAGCGGCACCCGTGATCATCGAGGACGACGCGTTCATCGGCTCGCGTGCCATCGTCGTGGAAGGCGTGCGCGTGGGGGCGGGGGCGGTGCTCGGCGCTGGCGTCGTGTTGACCGCCAGCACGACCATCGTTGACGTGACCGGGAAGGTACCGGTCGAGCGACGCGGCTACGTGCCGCCGTTCTCCGTGGTGATCCCCGGTACGCGTCCCAAGCGATTCGTGGCCGGCGAGTATGGCGTGCCGTGCGCGCTGGTGATCGGCAAGCGCAAGGCCAGCACG
>JANNKI010000597.1:0-1528 GCA_031396225.1 bacterium
TAGGCGTCGAGTCGCGCGTCCGGATGGACGTTCGTGGAATCGAGGATCGAGAGCGCTCGCGCGAGGGCCGCGGCCTCACCCTCCGCGTCGCTTCCAACTCGCGCCCGCGCCTGCTCCACTAGCAGGAGCGCGACGTCGGGATGCGACGTACCGAGGCTCGTCTCGCGCAACTGGATCGCTCGCGTGAGCAGTGAGTCCGCCTCGCGGGCGCGGCCCCAAGCCAGCTGCAGTCGCGCCATGTCACCCAGGTTCTGCGCCATGAGCGGATGCACCGAACCCAGTGCCGACTCGATGATCCGACCGGTCTCGCGGTAGAGCGAGTCGGCGAGGGCAAGGTGCCCGAGCTCCTGCTCGCATACGGCGCGCTGGTTCAAGAACAGCACCAGGTCTGGATGGCCATCGCCGAGAACCGCGCGGGCCTGCTCCAGCGCCCGTCGGTAGCGCGGTGCGGCCTCGGCCGGCCGTCCCTGGAGCCGCTGCACTTCGGCCAGGTTGAGCCCCGCCGTGGCCCGCTCCGCGGGAGCACCGCCCGAGGAGTCGAGCGTCGCGAGCGCGCTCTCGAGCAGTGGCTCCGCCTCGTCCAAGCGGCCCAGGTCCTTGAACAGCCCGGCGAGGTTGTTCTCGAGTCCCAGGCGGATCGCGTCGGCGGCCGCGAGGTGCGCACGCGCGCCCTCGAGCCCGCTTCGAAAGTGCGCCTCGGCGGCCGCGAGTCGATCCTGCACCCGCTCGTACTCGCCAAGGTTATTGTGGCCATCGGCGACCCTGGCCTCGTATCCGGCACCCAGCCCTTGGTAGATGGCGAGCGAGCGCTTGAGCGGCGCTCCCGCGGCCGCGTAGTCCCCGAGCCGGAAATGGAGCAGTCCGAGCTGGCGGAGACTGCTGGCCGTGGCGGGCCGTCGCTCGCCCAGCGCTTGGGCGCGGATCGCGACCGCTCGCTCGGCGAGCGGCACCGCCTCCTGCCAGCGCCCCTGATAGTCGAGCAGCGTGGAAAGCGTGGCCAGGCTCGACGCCACGTCCGCATGGTCGGCCCCGAGTGCGCGTTCGCGGCGATCGAGTCCGGCGCGAAACAATCGTTCCGCCGCGACCAGCGCCTCGGGAGTCCCGGCACGGAACAGTAGCCGCCCCAGGCTGTCGAGCAAGCTGGCCGCGCGCGGCGGCGACAGCCGCTCGAGCCTCTCACGGCGGCGCACGAGGGAGTCGGCGATCGCGGCGGCCGCATCGAAGCGCCCAAGCGTCAGGGCCATGTCGAAACGTCGTTCGAGCGCGACGCGGGTCGGCTCCGCCGCGCGCACCGTGGTCACGCCGCACGCCGCGAGCGGAATGCCGAGCAACGCGATCTGGAGGAGCCGGCCCGTTGTCATGGACGAGCAGGATGGAGGATTTTGCGCGGGCCCGCCACGACGCAGGGCCTCGGCGCTCGGCGCTCGCCTCGACACTCGGGCGCGGATCGCTGATGCGAGTGTCGGGGCCCGTAAGACGTTGCACCCCGCACGAAGGCTCGTGCGATGCGCCCGACGCTGCGGGGCTC
>JANNKI010000160.1:0-3921 GCA_031396225.1 bacterium
CAAGTGGCACATCAGGATGAGCAGGCCCTCAACGCCTCCGGGAGGAAATGCCTCGTGCAACGAGAGAGTCCCGGGGGACTGGCCAGAAGCCCCGATCGCACCCCCAACTCAAAGGGAGCACGCAGGAATTGCTTCGGGGCATGCCGCTTGCGTGATGCAATGGTGAAGCAGTCCCGACGGGCCAACCACCCCTCTTCCCCCCCCTGCGCGCCCCCAAACCCCTACCCGCTCTCCAGCCTCGCCCACGCATCGGCCCCGGCCTAAAGCTGAGGCTGTGGCTGGCGTGCCTCTCGGGAGGACTCGTCGCGGCTGTGGGCACGCTGTGGCTGCTGGCCACGCCGAGTCTCACGCCGTCCGATCCCGCCGTGTACGGCTGGCTCGCCGGCGTGGCCTGCGCGTCGCTCGTCACGGGACTGGTGCTGGGGCTGTGGATCGACCACCACGTCGTGGGCCACCTGCACGGGTTGCTGCTCGGACTGCGCTCGCATCGCGTCGCGGAACTGCGCGGCCTGCCGGCGGGCGCCGGCTGGGGCGAGCTTTCCGAACTGGGCGACGCGGTGCAGGAGACGCTTGAGCGCCGTCACCGCGAGGTGCACGCGATGCACGAGCTGGAACACCTGCGCCTGCATCTCGCGACGCTGCACGCCAGCATCGACCGCTGGCAGCTCACCGAACGTTGGGAGCGCCCGTCGCTGCCCGAAGGCGACGTGGGCGCCGTGGCCGAGATCCTCGGTCATGCGCTCCAGCGCCGCACGGGCGTGGAGGAACAGAACCGTGAGGCCGCGCGCCAGATGGCGAGCGACCTCGCGTCGGTGATCGCCGACGCGCACGAGGCGGCCTCGCGGGCCGAGCGCGGCTTCGTGGAGGCGACTTCGCTCCAGACGTCGGTACGCGAACTGCAGCGGCTGTCGACCGAGCTGTCCGCGGCGCTCGCCCAGCCGCCGCCGGCGCCGGCTCCCACCGTGGAACCGGCCGCGGAGCGCGCGCGTGAGGTGCTGCAGGAGCTGGTCGAGGCGTCGTCCACCAGCGTGGAGTCGCTGGGCCGCGGCCTCGTGCGTGTGCAGGACGTGTCGGATCAGGTGCAGCGGATCGCCAACCGCGCCACGCTCATCGCCATCCAGGCCTTGTCGGGCACCAGCGAACCCGCGGTATTCGCGGAGGAGTTGAAGCACCTCGCGCGCGATGTGCGTGAAGCCACCGATCGCACGCAGCGATTCGCGCAGGAGATCGACACCGCCGTCAGCGAGGCCGACGCCCGCATGCGCGAGGCGCGCGAGCGCGCGATGACGCGCATGGAGGCCCCGCTGCCACCCAGCGCTCCCGCGCCGGCCGCCGCCGGGCGAGGTGCCGACACGCAGCGCCTGGTGGAGCGCGTGCTCGAGATGGTGCAGGACGCCAGCGCCAAGGGCGAGCGCGTCTCCACCGCGAGCGAACGCGCATCGAGCGTGGCCGAGCGTCTGGCACGCCGGCTCGAGGGCAGTGCCTCCGACGCCGAGGCGTTGGTCGTGCGACTGGCGCCCGTGGGCGAGGCCACGGAGCTCGAGGTGATGGACGCTCCCGAGTTGCGGCTGGTGGACACGACGCGAGTCGACAAGGTCGAACACGGCGAAGAACCGAACGCACAGCCGCGCGAGGACGAGCGTCCGTGATCGCCGCTCATGGTCATTCGGACGACGGTTCGCGCGAGATCGCGCGCGGGCTGGCGACCGCCGTGCAGGCGGCCGTGGACTCCATGCGTGAGCCGCCGTCCGACGCGCGCACGCTCTCATGGAACGCGGCGGTGGACGTGGCTGAGCTGCTCGACCTGGAAGGGCTTGTCCTGCTGCTCGCCGCGTGCGAGTCGCACCAAGGGGCCCCGCCGCTGGCCGTCGCGCACGTGCTCGAACGGATCACGCGACTCTCCCAGGAGTCGGTGGCGCGTGGCGACCTCACGCCCTTCGTCCAGGCCGACCGCGAACTGGCGGCGCTGGCCGGCACGCTGTCTTCGCAGGACTGGAGCCGGCCCGGGCCGATCGAGCGCGCGCCCGAGGCGGTGCAGTCGCTCTCCGAACTACTCGCCGATTTCGAGCTCGATCACGCCGAGGCCATCGCCCACGCGCGGGTGACGCTGCCGGTGGCGGCGGGGCTGCGCGCGGCACTCGACTGGCTCGGCGCCGACCTGGGCGGCGGTCTGCGCGTGACCGTTCACGATGCCGCACTCACGCTGGCGGCACGCGTCGCGCACGAGCCGGGGCTGGGCCCCGCGGGTGCGGTGCTGGCGCTGTCGGGCGGCGCTCTCCTGCCCGAGGACGACGGACGCTGGGCGCTGCGCGTGCCGCTCTGCGCCGAACGCCCAGCCTACCTGCTGGTTCGCCAGGGCGAATTGTCGCTGGCGCTGCCGTGGCACGCCGTGGCGAGGCTGCGCATCGCTGACGACGCTGCGCGCGCCGTCATGACCGAGCCGTCGCTCCGGTTGTGGGCGCCGTTGGCGCGCTCACATGGCGAGCGTCCCGCGGCACTGCTCGCGCTGGGGCTCACGCGCGCCTGGCTGCACCTCGATCACATCGTGTGGCGCGTATTCGCCGATCCACAGCCGGCCCAGCCTTCCGATGCCGTGCCTGGCGGCCGACACGTGGTGCGCACGGAGGAGGGCGGCGAGTACTGGGTGGTGGAAGTAGCCGAGGCGCTTCGCGGCGTGCCGCCGCTGCACACGCCCGCCCCGCGGCCACGGCCACGCGTCACGCGTGCGACGGTGGCGCTGGCGTCCGAGCCCGTTGCTGAACCCGCATCGCACGCGGAGTCGCACGTCGCGCCCTCCGCGTTGATCGTGCTGGGAGCCGAGGACGTACGCCCGCTCGGGCGGGTGTCGCATGCGTCCGCCACGCCGGCGAACGCGCACGCGTTCGAAGCACCCGCGCCGCCGGCGCCGGACCCCGGGCCGGCATCGTCGGGCGCGCGCCTGGCGTTGGTGGTGGACGACTCGCTCGTGGCGCGACTGACGCTCGGCCGCGCACTGGAGCGGGCCGGATGGATGGTGGAGTGGGTGGAGCACGCGGGCGAGATGTGGGAAGCACTGAGTGCCGCCCCCTGGAGGGTGGTGTTCGTGGACGTGTCGCTGCCTGACGCCAGTGGCCGCGCGCACCTGCGCGCTCTAGTCGCGCACCAGGTAGCGGCGAGCAGGCGCTTCGAAGTGGTGGCGCTCACGCGTGACGCGGGCGAGGAACGACTGGCGCTCGAGTGCGGCATCACGCGCACGCTCCGGAAACCGTTCGCCCCGTCCGAGCTCGACGACCTGGTCCAGGAGCTGCCCGGCCTCTCGGCGGACTCGTGATCCCGCGGCTCCCGGGGCCGCCTCGCGATCAGCCGCCACCGCTGGTGCTCGTGGCGGATGAAGACCCGCGCCTGGTCGAGACGCTCGCCCTGGCACTCCAATCGAGTCACTTCCGCGTGATCACCGCACTCGACGGCGAGGACGCGCTGCGGCGCGCACGCGCCGAACCTCCCGAGCTGGTCATCGCGGGCGTGCGGCTGGCGCGTCGGAGTGGCCTCGAGCTGTGCGACACGCTGCGGCGCGAACTCGACCACGGCGACATCCCCATCCTGCTGCTCGCCACCGCGACCGATCCCGAGTCACGCGTCGAGGCGCTGGCGCACGGCGCAGACGACATGTTGGTCAAGCCGTTCCTGGCGCGCGAGCTGGTGGCGCGTGCCCAACGACTCGTGCTGCGCGCGCGGCAGTCGGCGCGCCACCTGAAACGCAGCCTCGAGCTGGAACGCGACCTGCAGCGCATCGAGCAGGAGCTGCGCGGCGCGCGTTCGGAGGCGGCTCGCGAGCGCGCGCTGCGGGTCCTGGCCGGCGGCATGTTCGGCGAACTCCTGCGCACGCTCGACCTCGAACAACTGGACGCTCGCCTGCTGCGCGAGGCGTGTCGCCAGACCGGC
>JANNKI010000041.1:0-3371 GCA_031396225.1 bacterium
GGGCCAGAGCACCGGGTTCCGCCGCAGCAAGCTCAAGCCCGGCGTGATCGTACTGGCCGAGGTGGAGGGCACCGAGGAGGTGAAGTACCTGCACGGCCAGTTCGGGCAGGGCACGTTCACGTTCCTGGGTGGCCACGACCCAGAGGACTACCAGCACATGGTGGGCGACCCCGAGACCAAGCTGGAGCAGTTCCCGCACTCCCCCGGGTACCGGCTGATCCTGAACAACGTGCTGTTCCCGGCGGCGGAGAAGAAGAAGCAGCGGACGTAGGCGCGGCGGCGAAAGTCTGGCTAATACTAAGCAAGACAATCGGTTAGCCTAGTGCTACAGCTAGGTTGAGCGGTTCTGAGCCGCCGAGAGCGGTTTGTTTTCTAGCTCAGATACAGTTAATATCGTGCCGACAAGACTCATGAAAGGAGTTTTCATGATCTTCCAGGCACCTGAGCTCGGCGAACGATCGCGAGAGGTTCTACGTCAGATCGGCGTCCTCAAGCAGCGCCTGGGCTCCATGCTCAGCGAACCTCGCCGATGGGACGGCCTACTTCGCAGGACGGCATTCGCGCGGGCGATCCGTGGCTCGAACACGATAGAGGGTTACAACGTCACCGTGGATGACGCCATCGCTGCCGTCGAGGGTGAACAGCCCCTCGAGGCCGATGACAAGACCTGGGCCGAGATCATCGGCTATCGCCAAGCGATGACCTACGTGCTCCAGCTCGCGAAGGATCCACACTTCGCGTACTCGAGCGATATCGTACGAAGCCTCCACTACATGATGCTGAGTCACGAGCTGGCAAAGGGGCCGGGGCAATGGAGGCCCGGTTACATCTACGTTCGTGATGAAGCGCGGGACGAGATCGTCTACGAGGGGCCCGACGCGGGCGACGTCCCCGATTTCATGGCCGAACTCATCGAAGCACTGAACGTCGAGGATGGGCAGGATCTGGTCGTCCGCGGGGCGATGGCGCACTTGAATCTGGTGATGATCCACCCATTTCGTGATGGCAATGGCCGGATGGCCCGAGCCCTCCAGACGCTGGTGTTGGCTCGCGGTGGGCACGTCTCGCCGGTGTTCTCGAGTATCGAGGAGTACCTGGGTCGCAACTCACAGGCCTATTACGCGGTGCTGGCGGAAGTCGGGCAGGGAGGTTGGCATCCCGAGCGCGACGCGACGCCGTGGCTGAGGTTTTGTCTTACCGCTCACTACCGCCAAGCGACCACGGTCCTGAACCGCACCGAGCGCATGCGCCGCATCTGGGATGCGCTGGAGGAGGAGGTCACGAAGCGTGGCCTGCCCGAGCGGACGAAACTCGCGCTGGCGGACGCGGCCATGGGGCATCGGGTTCGCAATCCCACCTACCGGAAGCTCGCTGAGATCTCCGACGGAGTGGCCAGCCGCGATCTTCGACTGCTCGTTGAGGCCGGACTCCTTGAACCGCATGGCGAAAAACGCGGTCGATTCTATCTCGGCTCGCAACTCATCATGGAGATCAGCAAGCGGAGCGAAGGTCCCCGAACGCCCATCGCGGACCCGTTCGTGAAGCTGTCCGCCGACCGACCCAAGGGCTGAGCGGCTACGCGCCTGAAGTGCAAGCGGTCCGTGAGAAATGCGATCGAGCTCGTCCTAAGCCGCGATGCGCCGCGACGCAGCTTTCGACCTTGAAGTGATGGGCCTGGGCCGGCGGTAACTCACGGACCTTGATCGCTGATATGGAGTGACCGGCTGTCAAGCTCGATGAAGTTTCTCCCTGCGGCCACCCTCACTCGAGGGTGGCCGTGGTGTTGGTGAGCAGGATGGGTGACGGACGAGGTCTCGTGACCGACGGCGTGTCACTCTGATATCCGCGGGTTGCTCCGTGAGGAGCCGAGCCGCATGACCGTGCTTCGTCGGGGATTACCGCAGTCTGAGGTCGTGAGTCCGGGACCGAGGTCCCGTTCGCGCAGCGATATCGCGGGTTGTCCCGTGCTGCTTGGTCCTCGTCCGTCGCCGTTCATGCCCTCCTATTGGGTGACGCAGTCGGTTCGTGTCGATGGCGTGAGCGCCGCCCACAGGTAACCGACGAGTTCGCGTGCGACCGCGACCACGATCTTGGTGGGGTGCTTGCTCCGATGCTCCATCCGCCGGTAGCGGCGACAGAGCCGCAGTTGGGCCTTGTCGGCGAGCGCGATGATGGCGGCGGGTTGTCCGTGGCGGCGCTGCGAGAGCGCCACGCCCACGCGCGGCTTGTGCCGGTAGTGCCAGGCCGCCTCGATCAGCAGGCGGCGTACGTGGCGGTTCCCGGTGCGGGTGATGGAACCACGGTGTTTCTGGGGACCGCTGCTGTACTCGCTCGGGACCAGCCCGAGGTAGGCCATCAGCTGGCTCGGCGAGCGGAAGCGTCGGAAGTCGTGCAACTCGGCAAGCAGCGTGATGGCGGTGATCGTGTCGATACCACGGAAGCAGCGCAGCCAGCCGACCGCTTGGGCGTAGCGCGGCTCGCGGGAGAGGTCCTCGAGGTGCAGCTCCAGCGAGTGGCGCCGGGCCTCGGTCTGTTCCACCGCGAGTAGGTAGTCCTCGAACATCACCCGCTCCGCAGTGCGCTCGAACGTCTGCTGGCCCAGCCACCACCGATGCGCCTGGGACCACGCGCGCTGATCACCGGTGCCGAAGACGCGACCTCGCCTCAGGAGGAACTTGCCCAGTCGGTGCCGTGCCCGCATCAGATCCAGCCTCGCATCGTCGCGACCCCGGCACAGGTCGCGTACCGCCTCCTCGTCCTCCGTTGGAGGATGCACCACCGTGAGCAGGCCACCGCGTGCCAACTCGGCCAGTTTCCGCGCGTCTCGACGGTCGGTCTTGATCTTCTCGCCAGGCCGGATCGGGATCATCGAGGGCGCGATGACGTCGCACGTAATGCCGAAATCACGAAGTTGGCGTTGCAGCGCGTAGCCGCATGGGCCGGCCTCGTACACGCAGTGGACCGTGCCGCCACCCTCCTGAAGCTTCTTGGCCAGACGTCGTACCGCAGCTGGTTCGTTCGCCGCTCGCCACTCCAGTGGACTGCCCGAACCCTCGACCAGCATGGCGACCGCGATGTCTTTCTTGTGGACGTCCATCCCGACGAAAGTGGTAGCCTCGCTCATGGACCGGCTCCCTTCTTCGTATGCGGCTCTGGGACCGCAAGGACCTAACCCGCGACTGCGTGTGGGGACTACCCACCCGGCCGCCACCACGCCTCACTTCGGTGGCGACGCTACGACCGGGGGCCGGTCACTCCATAGGGTCTGAGATCTCGCCGCCGGCGCACGGCGCGCTTCGCGAATCAGCGGAGGGCCGGGCGTCGGAGCGTCATCGCGCTTGAACAGTGGTGGGACTATGCCTTTGTTTCTC
>JANNKI010000064.1:0-1975 GCA_031396225.1 bacterium
CTCGGCCGGGAGCTGCTTTCAGGCCCCGTGAGTGCCCACCGGCTGGCCCCTTAGAGGCGCCCGCATGAAGCCGAGCCTTACGGACATCCTGTGCACTCAGTGCGGGCTTTGCTGCGACGGCACCTTGTTCGCCGACGTCCAGTTGGTCGGTCAGGCGGAGGCCACGCGACTCGAGCTCATGGGCCTCGAGGTCGAGGAGAATGACACGGCCGCCAGCGTGCTGTCGCAGCCGTGCGCGGCGTTAAAGGGGACTCGGTGCGGCATCTACGCGCATCGCCCGAAGTGTTGTCGGACGTTCGAGTGCCAATTGCTGCAGAACGCACAGAACGGCGCGATCACGGTCGAGCGGGCCACGCAACACATCTCGGACGCGAAGCAGGAGATTGAACGGGTGCGGGAACTGCTGCTGCAGTTGGGGCAGCGCGATGTGCGCCTGCCGCTCAAGGAGCGCTGCGCCGAAGCGCTCGCCGGGGAGGCTGATGCGACTCCCGAGGTGAACCGCAAGCGCGAAGAGTTGGAGGCCGCCATGTCCGCCGTGGAGAAGACCATCTGGCGGACGTTCCTTGGCAACGGAGAACAACGCGGGGACGCCGATCCGCACTCACCATGAAGTGGATGCAGCTCTCGCTTTCCAGTGGGCGTGGTCGAGTGCGGCCCCGTGACGGACTCGGAGGTATTCGTGACAATCACACGTGCAGCGATGCTTCTGGCCGCCACCCTGATGGGATGCGCTCCCGCGACGCAGGAGCAGCCCGACTCCGGTCCCGGATCCGGCGGCAAGGTGACCGCGACAGTGCCCGACGCTCCTCCGTCGATCACCGGCACGGTGACCGAGATCGGCACGAGCGGCACTTTGAGGATCGAGACGAATCCCAGGGAGGAGTCCGGTTCGGCGAAGGCTCAAGTCCGGGTTCCCGATGGCGTCGCGATCCTGGAGCGCTCGGGCATCGCGCGGCGATTCGAGGACATCCGCCAGGGCCAGGTCGTGAGCGCGTGGTTCACCGGCCCGGTGGCGGAGTCCTACCCGGTGCAGGCGACGGCGAGCGTGGTCGTCATCGAACCCTCCGCGGTGATCGATCTGACCGCCCATGCCCGTGGCTTCGGACCGGTGCGCGCGGGAATGACGCTGGCCGAGGCCGAGCGCGCTCTCGGCGCATCACTCGCACCACTCGGGGCGCGGATGGAGCCGTGCCACTACGTCGTGGTCGAAGGACGGCCCAGCGTCGCATTCATGATCATCGACGACCGGATCGCACGCCTCGACGTTCGGCAGCAGGGCACCGTGAAAACCGCCGAAGGTGCCGGGATCGGCGACACCGAAGCGCGCATCCACGCGCTCTATCCAGGTCGCGTGGAGATGCAGCCTCACAAGTACGTCGACGGGCACTACCTGATCGTGACGCCTGAGGCTCCTACGGACAGCAACTTTCGGATGATCTTCGAGACCGACGGAAAGCGGGTCACGAGCTATCGCACGGGCAGGCTGCCGGAGGTCCGCTGGATCGAGGGCTGCTCGTGACGCCGTTGTGAGATTGGTGCCGGAGGCGGGAGTCGAACCCGCACTCGGTTGCCCGAACGGGATTTTGAGACCCGCGCGTCTGCCAGTTTCGCCACTCCGGCACCGGAGCGGACGAGGAAGCTAACAAGCGCGCGCGGGCCGCGGCAAACGGCCGCCAGGCACACTCGCCGGCCGGCTTGCGGTCTTCACCGGGTGGACCCTACGTTCATGCCCCCGCGCGTTCCCGATCCTGACCGAAGGAGACCGTCATGTTGCTCGTCCGCGAAGTGATGTACTGCAAGCCCGGCAAGGTGCGCCCGCTCGTGGAGAAGTTCCTCGCCATGGAGAAGCTCATGAAGCGGTCGGGCATGGGAAGCATGCGCGTCCTCACCGACGTCAGCTCCGAGCGCTACTGGATGCTGGTGGCCGAGATGGAGGTCGCGAGCCTGCAGGCGTTCGAGGCCATGATGCAGGGCG
>JANNKI010000079.1:0-4465 GCA_031396225.1 bacterium
GCTTCGGTCCGGACTCAGCGCACGGGCGTCGGCCGGGCGGACTGCCAGTCCCGCCAGAGGTCGTCAGCCTCAGCGACGAACGACAGGTGCCGCGGCACCCAGCCCAACTCGCGCCGGGCCTTGGCCGAGGACACGCTCAGGTCGTTCAACAGCGCTTCGCCGAACGCGCCGTGCGTGCGCACGAGATCGGCCGCGGGCCACGAGACGGCTTTGGAACTCGTCGCTGACGCGACGGCCTGGGCCAACTCCTTCACGGTGTGACGCGACTCGTCCGCGAGCAGGTAGCGTTCGCCGGCCACGCCGTGCTCGAGTGCCAGGGCGTAAGCCTCCGCCACGTCGTCGCGGTGGACCAGGCTCCAGTGCTGCGTGCCGTCGCCCGGATAGGTGACGGTGTGCAACTCGTTCGCTTCCGCGAACCAGCCGCCCAGGATGCCGCGATGCTCGCCGTACACCATCCCCGGTCGCAGGATGATCACATCCACCTCGTGCGCCGCCAGGTCGAGCGCGATCTCCTCGTGAGCGGCGCGCCACTGCACCAGCGTCAGCGGGGCGAGCGGCGTCTGCTCGTCGGCCACGCCTTCGCGGCCATGGCCATGCACCCACAGCCCGCTCGTGTAGAGCACCCGGCGCACGCGGCCGTCCAACGAGGCCACACGCAGTGCTTCGAGTGCGGCGTGGTCAACGTCGGCGGCGCCGTTCTCGCCCTCGAACGCGGTATGCACGGCGGCGTCGCAGTTCTGCAGCACGCCGGCCCACTCCTGAACCTTCGCGAGGTCGCCGATCACCGGCACGATGCCCGCAGCCTCCAGCGTGGGCACCCTGTCGCGATGTCGGGTGAGCCCGAACACCGTATGTCCCTTGCGAGCCAGGCGCGCGGCGACCGCGCTGCCGATGTATCCCGTGGCTCCCGTGACAAAGATGCGCTGCTTCATGGTTCCGCTCCCTCGGCCCACGCGAATCCCGCCATGGTTTCGGCCCGGTCGTGCCGGGCTTGAGGCCGTAGTTGAGGGAGCGTGGGGTCTGCTCTATCAACGCTTCAGATGCGCGGCTATTCCCGCGCGCCCGTCAGGTGTGGGCAAATCCACCCGAAGCCTCGTCCGCGACGTCGCAAACCCAGTACGGCGACGGGAGTAGACCGGATGAGCCGGGCGAAGGTGTGGCGAGGGCAGGGCGAAGCAGCGTGGGCGCTGCGCCGCGGGTCACTCGCCGCGGTACGTGCAGCGCGAGGTGCAGGTCTCGTGCACCGTGATGGCCGCCAGGTGCGGCACGAGTGGGCCCAGGCGCTTCCACAACCAGTGGGCCAACACCTCGGACGTGGGGTTCTCGAGCCCCGGCACGTCGTTCAGCACGCGATGGTCGAGCTCCTGCTTCAACACGGGCTCGACACGCGTGGCGATCTCGCCGAAGTCCACGAGCCAGCCGAGCTTCGGGTCCACTTCGCCCGCGACGCACACCTCGATCCGGAACGAGTGGCCGTGCATGCGGAAGCACTTGTGCTCGGCCGGCACAAGTGGCAGGCGGTGCGCCGATTCGAACGAGAAGTCCTTCACAAGTTCGACACGCATGCGGGGCGGATCCTCAGGCTGGGGTGGCATAGCGTGTGGGGTCGGGCACACCCGCCTCGCGGAAGCCCCTGGCGCGCAAGCGGCAACTGTCGCAGCCGCCGCAAGCCAGTCCCGCGGGCGAGGGATCGTAGCACGAATGCGTGAGCGAATAGTCCACGCCGAGCCGGTCCCCAAGTCGGATGATGCCCGCCTTGTCGAGCTGCATGAGTGGGGTGTGCACGGTGAAGCGCGCACCTTCGACGCCGGCGCGCGTGGCGAGTGCGGCGAGCTGCTCGAACGCCCGCACGAACTCGGGCCGGCAGTCGGGGTACCCCGAGTAGTCGAGCACGTTCATGCCGGCCACGAGATCGGTGGCGCCGAGCGTCTCGGCGAATCCGAGCGCCACGCTCAGGAACACGCTGTTGCGCGCGGGCACGTACGTGGACGGGATCGCGGTGGCGAGCAGCGCCTCGTCACGCTCCTTGGGCACGGCCTGTTCGGACGTGAGCGACGAGCCGCCGAGCGCGCGCAGGTCCACGCGGATCTCGCGATGGTCCTGCACGCCGAACGCCTCGGCCACACGCCGCGCGGCCGCCAGCTCGACGCGATGGCGTTGGCCATAGTCCACGGCGAGCGTGTGACAGGCGAAGCCCTCGGCGCGCGCCCACGCGAGACAGGTGGTGGAATCGAGGCCGCCGGAGAGCAGCAGGGCGCAGGGTTTGCCGGCCGCCGGCCGGCCAGCGCCCGGCGATCGGTTGTTCATACGCCGCGCTTCGCTCCCCACAGCCACACGTGGAGCCGTGGCGAGAGGCGGAAGCCCTCGCGCATGCAGAGCTCGGCGAGCGTGAGCGCGCGCTCGCGAAGCGCGGCATCGGTCAATCCCTCGGGCATGAGCATCACGCGCTCGCGCGGCAGCGCGTACTCGTTCACCAACCGAACGGCCGCTTCGTCGTCGCCGGTGGACACCACGATCTTCGCGAGCGTGCGTGGGTCCGCCATGAAGCGCGCGGCGTGCGCCCACGTCTCGGCCCAGCGTTCGGTGACCCCCGGGAGTTTCGGCGACCACATGTGAAACAGCCGCTCGTGCGTGAACACCGGCGGCGCGATACCGCTCGTCTCCACCTCCACGCGCGGCCACCGGCCGACCGCGGCCGCGAGCACGCGATCGATGCCGGGGTGCGCGAGCGGCTCGCCGCCCGTGACCACCAGCAGCGGCGCGGCGCCCAGCGCGCGCAACTCCGCGAACGCGTCGGCGAGCGACAACTCGCGGCCTCCGGCCGCGTCCCAGGTGTATTTCGTATCGCACCAGCGGCAACCCACGGCGCAGCCCTGCAGCCGCAGGAAGTGCGCAGGCGTGCCGGCGGAGGGGCCCTCGCCCTGGAGCGAGCGGAAGACTTCAGCGACGCGAAGCGTCATGGCGTGCCGGGGTGCGTCGGGCGCGACGGAGAGGGTCAGGGTTCGCGGAACTCCGCCGGCGCGAAAGTGCGCACGGCCTCGATCCGGTTCGTGAACACGTTGATGGAATCGCGCTGGCGGGCGGTGGCGAACCACAGGCCCTCGTGCTGCTCCCATCCGTCCCAGGTGTAGGCCACGGCGGGCGGCGTATCCCCTTCGAGCACCATCTCCCAGCGTTTCACGCGATGATCGGCACGGTCCACGAACACCCAGTAGCGGTCACCCGGCGTGAGCCCGACCTGCTTGAACGACAGCGCCAGGCGGTCGAACGTCGCGCCGGCCAGCGTGGTGTCGCCCGCGTAGCCCAGCGTCACGCCGGGATCGCGCAGCTTGTAGGGCATGAGGAACCAATAGGTGTCGTTCACCCATATCGCTTCGGCGCGGTGCACGAGTTTCGCGAGCGAGTCGCCCTCGATCGGCACGCCGTCCATCCACGCCATGCCGGTGGTGGTGTCCCCCACGGTATGGATGAGCGTGAAGCGCTGGCCCTGTCGGTTGACGCCGTCCACGCGATGTTCGCCGGTCCGCTTGTTCCAAGCATGGCGGCGCGTGCTGCGCACGGAGTCGCCCACCATCGAGCCGAATGACCAGCGCAGGCCCGGCAGCGCCTCCCACGCCTCGCGTCCGCCGAGTGCCGTCATCACCTGATCAGCGATGGCGATCGCCCGCGGGTCCGAGCCGTCGCTGCTGGCCGCGGGGCGATCGCTGCGCGCGCAGCCGCCGAGCAGCGCGAGGCTTGTGATGAGCAGCGCGAGGCTTGTGATGAGCCGCGCGAGGCCTCCCGCACGAAGCGCGAGGCTGGCCCCGAACATCGCGAGGCGCAGGGGCTGTGAGTCTCTCGGGAAACCGAGCATCAGTGCCTGCCCCCGCGTCGCAATTCGAACTCCTTCTCGCAGTTGAAGCACTTCCAGTGATACGTGGCCTGATCGGCGGGCCACGTCACCCAGTCGTGACGCCCGCAACCCGGGCAGGAGATGTGCTCGCGTCCGGCGGGTGCGGTGGTGCTCTTGGGGGGCTGGCTCATGAGTTCCTCGAGGCCCTGCGTTCGGACGGGGCAGTATAGCGGGCGCGCACTGGCCCCGCGAAGGCGGCGGGCAGGGCCGCGGACAGGGCCGGATCCACGCACGCGGATCGAATCGTGCACGGCCCCGAACGCGCTCAAGTCGCCGGGGGGTCCCTCCGATGACCCCCCCGGGGCTGCCCATCCTCAGATCCCACATGTGACCACCAGTCATCAGGAGGTTCTCCGCGTGGTACGGGTCCGTCCGGGCATTCCGACGATCACCGATATCCTGCTCGATGCCGGAGTCGTCACCGCCGAGCAGATCCAGGCTGCGCTCGTGCAGCAGCGCGGCACGGGCCAGCGCGTCGGTGCGGCGCTGGTCGAGCTGGGCGCGGCGAGCGAACACGACATCGGCTGGGCGCTCGCGCGGCAGCTCGGCTTCACGTACCTCGACCTCACGCCC
>JANNKI010000115.1:0-10296 GCA_031396225.1 bacterium
AAGCGTGGAAGCGGCAATCCCTTCGCGGACAGTGCGGGGGCACGAACGCAGCGCTCGTGCGGGACATGCCCGCGGATCACCGCACGCCCTGTGCCGCCAACATTCTTCGCCGCACAACCTAAGACGTTGCACACCGCACGAAGGCTCGTGCGATGCGCCCGACGCTGCGGGGCTCTCGCCGTCGCCCTCGAGATGCTGTTCGCGCGTTCACCTAAGCCCTGCAACTCGAAAATGTTTCGCGGCTTGGGCCGGCCGGCGGGTATCGAACTTGCCTAGCAGCGGGCTCGGCCAGCCCGGCGGGAGCGATTCGTGACGGCGACCTGACGACTCCGACTTGGCACACCGCTACGGTTCGATGCTGATGCGCCCCTTCCTGGAGGTCCCGCCGATGGCGATGCTTCGGAGATGCCTCGCCCGCGTCGTGATCCTCGTGGCCCTGTGGGCGACGCCCGCAGCCAGCGCCGACGAGATCCACTGGACGATCATCGGACCCACCGCAGTCACGTTCGACTGGCGCGGCAGCGAGACGACGATCCGCTTTGGGCTCACCACGGCCTACGGCCAGACGGTCACGGCGACAACGCCAAGTCCGCTGCCCTTCTCGAGTCCCGGCCCATTCTGGGAGGCCCGGCTCACGGGCCTCCAGTCCAACACGCTCTACCATTACTCCATCGGGACCGGGCCCGATCACACGTTCCGCACACCGCCTCCGCGTGGCAGCAGCGGGTTCACCGTGGCGGCCCAGGGCGACGTGGGCGACGTGGCGTCGTATTCGCGCCTCGCGGGCGTCCAGGACCTCATCCGCGGCGCGTCGCCTGCGTTCGTGCTCATGCTGGGCGACCTGACCTACGGTAACACCAACGGCCAGGCAGTCGTGGACGCGCACTTCAACGACATGATGGTGTGGTCGCAGGACGCGGCCTACATGCCGGCCTGGGGCAATCACGAGTGGGACGTCCCCAGCGCCGACGACCTGCGCAACTACAAAGGGCGATTCGAACTGCCCAACGCGCAGGCTTCGCCTGGCGCGCCGACCGCGGGTGGGGTCGGCGAGGACTGGTCGTGGTTCGACTACGGGAATGTCCGGTTCATCTCCTACCCCGAGCCCTACACCAGCGCCACCTGGACGGACTGGCGCACCCGGGCTCAGGCGGTCATGCAGTTGGCCCAGGCCGACCCCGCCATCACGTTCATCGTCACGCTCGGGCACCGGCCGCCCTACTCCTCGGGCCATCATCCCGGCGAGGACGCGATCAAGGGGCACCTGGACGCGCTCGGCGACGCGTTCAGCAAGTACAAGCTCAATGTGTACGGTCATAGCCACAACTATGAGCGCACGCACCCGCAGCACGGCGTTGTTCACCTCACGGTCGGCACGTCGGGCCAGCTCCAACAGGACGGCACCTGCCTGTGGCTCGACTGCGTGCAACCGTCCTGGTCCGCGTTCCGCGCCATGCGGCTGGGCGCGCTGACGTTGCGCTTCGAGGCGACGGAGATCCGCGGGCAGTTCCTTTGCGGACCCGCGGGCGGCGGGACGAACGACGTGAACTGCACCCCCGGCAGCGTGGTGGACGCGTTCACGATCGCGGCTTCGGGCAGCAGCGGCCTCGTCACCGATCCCGCGCCGGTGTTCACCGAGCCGCCGGTGCCCAAGCCGGCCTACCTCACGCCGATCACCGATCCCACGTTCAACACGCGGGTGGTGCGCATCGCCGACGACATCGGGCGCCCGACCACGCCGCTGAGTGGCACGTGGGGTGACGACGCCCGCCACACCTACTCGAAGCAGCAGCCGTGGAACTCGGACGGCTCGCTCATCGTGCTCGACAACCGCGGCGGCAGTGGACCCTCCCCGATCTTCCTCGATGGCAATACCTACCGGCCCGTCTCCGACGGCTGCTCCAGCGATCCGCTCTACGACTACCGCTGGCACCCGTCGCGCACGCATCCCAACGAGATGATCAACGTGTCGGGCTCGGGCACCGAGCTCATGTGGTGGGACGTCCGCAACTGTACGAAGACGCGCACCTGGACGCTGCCGATCACCTCGGACTACGGCATCGGCACGGGCGAGGGCAATCCCTCCAACAACGGCCGGTTCGTGGCCATTGCAAGCGCCACCCAGATGGTGATCGTGGACATGGACCCTCAGCCACCGTTCGCCGCCTATCCCAACAAGCGCATCGGGCCGCCGGTGAACATCGCGAACTGCGGACTCTCGGGCTGCTCGATCGACTGGGTGTCCATCTCGTCGTCGGGGCGGTACGCCGTCGTCAACTACAACGGCGACTACCCGCGCGTGTTCGAGATCGACCCGCAGACGCTCGCGCTCACGCAGAAGGTCTACGCACCGGGCACGCCCGAGTGCCTCAATCACGACCCGGCATTGGGGTACATCCTCGACCTGGGCCACGCCGACTTCGCCCTGAATCCTTTCGACAATAACGAGGACGTGCTGATCGGCCAGCGGAGCTCGGGCTGCCCGTCCAGCGTGAATGGCCAGCCCATGGCCGGCGTGGTCATGGTGCGCCTGCGCGACGGGTTCGTGACCATGCTCACGGACCCTGCGAACGAGGCATTCCCCCACCACATCTCCACCCGCAACATCGACCGTCCGGGCTGGGTGTACGCGAGCTACTACCCGAGCCCCGGCGAGCGTTTCCACGACGAGGTCGTCGCCATCAAGCTGGACGGGAGCAAGGCGGTCGAACGGCTGGCCCACATGCACAGCGAGATCAGCGGCTGCTATCGCTGCGAGCCGCACGCGGTGCCGTCGCGCGACGGCCAGCGCGTGATGTTCGCGAGCAACTGGGCGACGTTCTGCGGCGGCGCGTGCGGCGCGACCGGCGACATCAAGGCGTACGTGGTGGGCACGGGCGTGAGCCCGCCGCCCAGCGACGTGGTGCCGCCCGCCCCCGTGATCGACCTCCGCCCGCGCTAGCCGCGACCCGGCGGCGCCGCGGACGTGGACAGGGCCGCGCCGATAGGAATTCTGCTGCGCCTGGCCATGGGCTCCACGCAGGCGCCTGCCAGCCCGAACCAGAAAGACTTCGATATCGGCGGACCGTACTTCGTGCTGGACGGCGGCGACGGCCAGCCTGAGGTGCCGCCCGGCAGCTACGCGCCACGGGGCCCGAGCGCGATGCGGTCCCGCTAGCGGAGGTCTCTCACTGCCGCCGGCGGGATCGTGTCCGTGCCACCCGGCGCAAGGATCGTCCACTGGTCCACCACCGTGCCCGGCGTGCACGTGTCGCCGTTGCCGGCGCCGTCCGGACCGCAGATCACGTAGCCGTCGATGCGGCCCGGCTGAATGTGCATGCGGATGTGCTCGAGGTGATCGAGCCGGAACGCCGACCAGGCCGGTTGGGTGCTGCTCAGGCCGCCGAGCCCTGAGCCGCCGCCGCCGCCCACCAAGTGGAGGATGCCATTGGTCTGCGCGGGAATGCTTCGCTCGTAGTGGTGGCTGTGGGCGCCGATGTTGAGCACGAACTTGGAGTACTTGCCTCGCAGCGTGGCCTGGATGCTTGCCATGGAGCTCTCGCTGCCGTGGTCCGCGCCCGACGACCACGGGGGCCGGTGCCCGTAGGTCACGATGAACGTGATCGCGGGGTCCGCCTGGGCCGCGGCCATCACCGCATCGGCCTTCGTGGCCCAGTCGCTCCAGGCGCCGCTATAGGGTTCGGGATAGGCGATGAATCGCGTGTTCCCGTAGTCGAACCAGTACCAGTCCTCGCCCGGCCCGTTTCCGATCGCCGCGCTCGCGCCCGGGGATGTCTGCGAGTTCGGGAAGTCGAAACGGCCCTCATAGTTGTTGAGGTCGTCCCCCCCGACCGCCGTGTCCCACTCGTGATTGCCCCAGGCCACCATGTAGGCGGCGTCGCGCGACCACACCATGACGTCGTTGAAGTGGCCGTCCACGTCCTCGATCCCGTTCTGGTCGCCGTAGGTGATGTCTCCCGGCACCAGCACGAAACGCGGACGGTCGTCTCCGGCGATCGCGGGCAGATCCTGAGCGATCATGGCCTGCATGGGGCCGACGGGCGGGTAGGTGATCGTGCTGCCGATGTCGGCTACCTCCGCGATCCAGAAGCCGGCGCTGCCGCGCGGCGGCGGCGTGCGGAACGTGTGTTCCGGCTCGTTGCCAATGCGGTAGTAGTAGAGCGTGTTCTCCACGAGCCCGCTGAGCTTGGCCTCCCAGAACGGCCCCGGGGACGAGTCGGGCACCGGAGCGGGCGTCTGGGCCACGACCGTGCTCGGGTAGTTGCCGGAACTTGTGCCGAAACGAATGGAGTTCTCGGACGCGAGTCCCCGCCAATCAAACGTGACCGCCGTCTGGCTGATGATCGTCCAGTGGATCTCGTCCGCAGCGCGGACGCTGACCGGGGCAAGCGCGAGGATGGTGCACATGCCGAGGGCCATGGACTGCCGTGAGCTACGCACCGAGGGTGCTTTGGATCCGTGCGAGAGGCTTGCCATCTCTTCGATCCCCAGGTTGGGAGGAGAGCGTCGTGGCATGGTCATGGTGCTGGGACGACAGGAGAATGGTCCATCACCCGCGGACTCGCCAGCATGGACCGGCGGGAGCCCAACAAGCGCCACGGCGCGGCGACGCGTTACGCGCTCCGATGGTATCGGCACGAAAGCGTCGGGTTGTCAGGGGAAGTGAGGGTTTTCTTCGGCGGTCGGGTCGCCCGGAGGGCGACACGATGCGAAATGCACGGCATGCGCGCGCGCGTCCACGCCGAATGCCTCAACGACGCCACTTACGAACCCCCGGCTGCGCGGGTCGCGGACGATGGCTGGCTCGAGCGAGCCTGGGTCGGGCGGCGGCGCACGGAAGTGGGTGCGCTCATTCGCCCGTGAATGCCGTTCGTTCGCGACGCGCAGACCAGGGAGGACGGATCCGGTGACACGGTGCCTCCCCCGGAGGCGAGCGCGCATCGTGCCGCACCGGACGGACTCGCACGCTCATGGGGAACTCCTGCGTGCGGCATGTCTACTGCCATGGTGCTCGTGTGGTGCGCACATGATGGCCTCCGTGGCCAGTCGCGTCTGGACCTCACGCTAGGCCTGCTCATCACGAGCGTCAACGATTCTTTGCGTGTGCGCACAAACTTTGACGAGCATCGTCGTGAAGGGGAATTCCGAGACTGTTGGATCAGCGAGACACGCACGTCTCAGGTCTTCTTGTGCTTGCCCGCCCTGGTGTGCTCGAACACACGGATGCCGTCGTTTTCGATGACCACGCCCATGTCCTCGCCGGGCGCTCCGTTCGGCGCGGGCACCCTGAGCGAGATGCTCCCGGAGTCCAGCACCTCCGTTACGGCATTGGGCAGGCGCTTCTCGTACCACGTGAGCACCTTCTCCTTGTCGAACCCGTCCACCTCGAACCACACCGTCATGCCCTCCAGGTAGGAGTCCGGCGTGTCGCCCCAGCTCTGCGAGCCCATCGAGTCGCGCGCCTTCGCACCGGGGTAGAGCGGGATCGACTTGGCGTACACGACCATCGCGGCGGCCTCGCCGGACCACTGGGTCTCGCGCGCGGCGCAGCCGAGGAGCGCCGTGGCGCATGCGAGCGCCGCGACGGTGAGTCTCATCGCTCGGATCATGGGAACCCCTCCCGATTCGAGACTCCGGTCGCAGGCGTCGCGGGGTCGCTCGACCGGGGTCCGGACGGACCTCCGGCTGGAGTCTCAACCTCGGGCGTTTTCGGCCGGGATCCGGCGGCGCTGTAGCGGAACTCCATGCGGCCGGCTTCCACAGCGTCCGGCGCCCGGAGCATGAAGCGGACGGAGCGCCCGGCATCCGTCTGCGCTGACCGGAGGGATCGTGATGCTCCCGTTCGATCAGCGCACCGTGGCGGTCGCGCGCTCCAGCAGTGCGCGCATCGCGGCGTCGTCCGGACGATTGGCGAGCGCTTTTCGCGCGTAATCCTCGGCGGCCGCGGTGAGCCCGCTGCCCAGCATGACCTCGACGAACCGCACGTGTGCACCGGGAAGCGTCCCGAGCGGCACGAGGTGCGAATCGCTGCGCGACAGGAAGTAGGTCCAGCCGAGTCGTCCGGGTTCGTAGTCGTGCACGATCGCCACCGAATCGGCGGCGGGCACGAGCGCACGGAGCGAGCGGCCATCGTCCAGCACCGCCTGGAGCGCGTAGCGGCGCACGCGAGTGTTCTCGGAGACTCGACCCGTGCCCAGGTCCACGTCGCGCGAGATGGACACCGGGATCAGGATCGCCACATGGGCCCGGGTGCCGCCAAGCGCCTGACGAACATCCTCGATGCCTCGCCGCGCGATCTCGCTCTTTCGCAGCACGGGATCGAGCGGCCAGTCGGTGGAGGTCATCCGCAGGTCCATGCGCAGGGTGAGCAGCACGTCGTTCCAGAGCGCGAACGCAAGTACGGCCGCGAGCGCGGCCGACCACGCGCCGCGTCCGGCCGCTGCCTCGCCGGTGCGACTCCGCCGCGCGAGCAGCGATTGCACGAGCGCCGCAACGACCAGGGCCAATCCGGCGAGCGGCACGTAGAGGTAGTGCAGATACGTGCGACCCGGCAGCGGTAGCACCGGAAGCACCGCCAGCCACCACCATGCGACTCCCGCGCGCAGGAGAGGCGAACCACCTCTGCGGAACGCGAGCCATGTGAGCGCCAGCGCCACCGCCGGAAGCACGAATCGCGCAGCGCCCTCGGAGGTGGCGTGCAGGTCGGGGATCGGATCGGCCACATCCACCGACCAGCCGAATAGCCGCGCCACGTTCTCGAGCAGGTTGACGCCGAACGAGACGGCGTAGGCCTCACCGCCCAGGCGCCCGCTCCCGATGCCGTTCCACAGGAACGCCGTCCCCAGTAGCACGACCCCCGCCAGCATCGGAGCCAGCGACCGGGCCCGCGCGCGCCACCCGCCGCCGTCCTGGCCCACGAGCAAGGCCGCGAACGACACGAGCATCACGCTCTCCTTGGCCGCGACCGCCAGCGCCAGCGCGGCCATCGCATGCAGCAGCCGTGGCGGCGGCCCCATGCACAGAAGCGCCGTCAGCAGCAGCGCGAGCGAGAGCAATTCGCCGATGGAGGTGATCGCAAGCAGCGCCGGGAAGTGCAGCCGCGAGACCGCGAACACCGCCGCTCCCACCCACGCCGCGAGCGGCGATGCCCCCCAACGGCGCGCGAGCGCGAACAGCAACAACGCGTTCGTCACGTGCAGCAGCAGGCTCACGAGATGGTACGGGAAGGGCTCGTGCCCCCACAGCGGAACCGCCACGCGGAACCACGCCCAGCCCGAGAGCCAGCGCCAGGCTGTGAACGGCCACGGCCGGATGCCGCCGGCCTGCTGGAACAGGATCAGGTCGTCGAGCGCGAAGAACGACTGGAGCGTGTGGCGATGAACGAACAGCGCGATCACCGCGAGCAGCGCCAGCAACAGCCACATCGGAGGCGTGAACGCTCGTGGGCTGTGCTCGGGCGCTCTAGGGCGCGGACGCGAGGCGCGGGACATTCGGGACATGCTAACGGGCGGCCACCGGTGGCTCCATGCGCTGTCGCGAACTACTCGAGCCCGCGACCGGTGAGCAGGTACACGGCAAAGCTCGCCAGCCAGTGCGTGCCCATCCAATCGTCGCCGCTCGCGCCCTCGAGGCCGGCCGCCGCGTGCTGTGCGGCGGCCCGCTCGAGCGCCGAGTAGAGCTCGTGGCCTTCCGGGAGTCCTGCCACGATGCCCTGGAGCATCCAGGCGCGCGACAGGTTGAGTCCGTCCAGGTGCGCGAACTTCCCGTCGCGACGATCCGGCGGCGTGACCGGCTCGAGCCAACGGGCGAGCCGCTCGTCGCGCGCGTCAGGCAGGAAGTTGTAAATCCAATTGGTGAAAGCGTCGCGCGGCAGCACGCGTCGCAGGAGGTCCGCCTCGCCCAATGTGGGCGAAAAGAAGTCGTGGGCCGAGGGCTCAAAGTCCACCGGCGCTGACGCGTCGGCGCGGTAGAGCCTGCCGCACTGCAGTGCCAGGCGATCACGGTAGCCGAGCCGGTCGGCGTCGCGCGCCCAGTCGAGTGCGAGTCCGAACGCGAACGCACTCTGGCCGTGTTCTCCCGAGCGCACGGGCCACGGCAGCTTCTCGGCCCAGTCGAGCACTCGCTTTGCCGCCAGCTCCTCGAGCGGAACGAGCGCTTCGCTCCACGCCTGCGCCGGAGCGTGTTTCCACGCCCGCAACTCCGCCGCGAGCTGCAGCAGCCACGCGAGCCCGTAGGGGCGCTCGAACCCGGGCCGACGCTCGAGGAACGCATGCTCGCGTGCCAGGTGCTCCGCAGTGAGCGACTTCGCCAGCACGTCGCGCGCGGTGCTCCCCCACTCGGCGTCGGGCTGCAGTCGCAGGGCGCGAGCGAGACACCAGTGGCCGTGCACGGAGGAATGCCAGTCGTAGCTGCCGCTGAATGCGGGCGTCAGATCGCGTGGCAGCCTCATGTCCTCGGGGCCGTCGAGCGAAAGCACGAGCGCGACGGGGTACTCGCGGCTGATGGCCGCGGACGACATCTCCACCCACGGACCGAGTTCGTGCGCCGTGACGCGCAAGGTGCCTACCTCCGACAGAGTGGAACGCCCGAAGCCTGAGTATCGAGCCGCGCAGTCTAGTGCGCGGCGACTGGACACGCGACAGCGTAGCCTCCAGTGGTAGTCATGGCAACGGTTTGCGTTGCGTGCCTCGCCCATCACCCGAGGTTGTCCATGCTTCGCGTCCGTCGTGCCCGCGCGGTTCAAGGCGCCCCGCGACACGGCCGATAACCGGGGGGAGCGCCCGCGGTATCCTGCCGCGGGCCGAATGTTTCATGTCCTGGAAGTCGTGTGAGGAACCCCGTGAGCGCCACCGACCTCGTGCGCATGAACAGCGCGCCGCCGGATCTGGATCCGGCGCGCGATCTTCCGCACGGCTTCGCCGCGTTCTTCCACACGCTCCACGCCGAGTTCGCACCGCGCCAGCAGGCACTCGCGCGAGCGAGGATCGAACGCCTCGCGCGTGCGCACCGCGACGGCGCGCTGCCAGGACACCTGCCGCCCTCCCCCGCCACCACAGGGGACTGGCGCATCGAGCTGCCGGCGTGGTGCGCGGACCAGCGCAATCAGATGACCGGCCCCGCCGACGACGCGGAACTGGTGGTGAAGATGCTCAACTCCGGCGCGCCGGGCGTGATGCTCGATCTGGAAGACTCCATGGCCAACACCTGGCCCGCGCTCATGCGCGGTGTCGGCAACATCCTCGAGGCGCTCGAAGGCCGACTCGCTTACACCGACGCCAAGCGTGACCGCACCGTGGGCATCGAGCCGTCGAACGTCGCGGTGTGGAGCCGCGTGCGCGGGCTGCACCTGTCACAGGCCGGCATCGTGGCGGGTGAGGCGACCAGCGCGTCGCTGTTCGACGTTGCGATCATCGCGTGGCAGGTGCACCCGGAGCGACTCCGGCACCCGCTGGCGTTCTACATCCCCAAGAGCGAATCCGCGGAAGAGGCGAAGTGGTGGGCGGACGTGTTCGCGGCCGTGGCCGATTCGCGAGGCTGGCCGCGCCGCACCATCCGCTGCATGGCGCTTGTGGAGTCGCACCCACTTGCCTACGAGATGGAGGAGTACCTCCACCACCTGCGCGACCACATCGTGGGCCTGAACCTCGGGCGCTGGGACTACATGGCGAGCCTCATCCACTGGAACCTGATGGACTCCTCCTGGGTGCTGCCCGACCGCAACACCATCCCGCACGATGTGGCGTTCTTCCAGCGCCTGCGGCATCTGCTGGTGGACGTCTGCCATCGTCGCGGGGCGCTCGCGATCGGCGGCATGACCGCGCTCTACCCGAGCCGGGCCGACGCGGAACTCAACGCGCGCGCGCTGGCCACACTCGAGCAGGACAAGCGAAACGAGGCCGTCTGCCTCATGGACGGCGCCTGGACCGGCCACCCCGACCAGAACGCCATCGCCGTGGCGCAATTCCCGTCGCCCAACCAGGGTTTCGCGCGGCCCGCCGCGGTCGAGCGCTACCCTGACCTGCGACCCGCGCCCGCCGGTGTCGGAACGCGCACGCTGGCCGGCACGCGCGCCGCGGCACGCACCGTCATTCGCTACCGGAACGGCGTGCTGAACGGCAAGGGCGCGAGCCTGCTGGACGGCTACATGGAGGACCTGGCCACCGACCGCATCTATCGCCTGATGCTGGCGCAGCGCGTGCGGCACCGCGACGCCGTGACGGTCGTGGACGAGCACGGCGTGTCGCGCTTGCACGAGCCCGCGCTGCTCGCGCGCTGCATGGACGATGCGCTCGCGCA
>JANNKI010000120.1:0-4854 GCA_031396225.1 bacterium
TCGGCGATGGCGGCGGACAGCGTGAGTCCCGGCAACAGCACGATCAGTCCGCCGAGCGTGGCGAGGTAGGTGGAGAGTGGAATGCGCGTGGCCAGGCCTGAGACCAGTGCCGAGACGAAGAACGCGGCCATGGGCTCGAGGAACGCGCGCGCGCTCGCGGGCAGGACCTGCGAGGTGGCGAGCCAGCCGGTGAGCATGGCCATGACGGAGGCGGTCGCGACCTCGGGGAGACCGCCGCCCAGGAACCGCGCAGCCGCCGCGCCGGAGACTCCGAACGCGAGCAGGGTGAGCCCCAAGCCCCAGCGCGCGGGTTCGCGTTCCATCGCGTCCAACGCGAGCGTTCCGTCGCGAGGCGAGAGGCGTCCGTCGAGGACGTCATGCGTCACCGCCTGCACGCGCCCGAGGCGCTCGAGGTGAAGCTCGCCCGGCTCCACGCGCGAGAGATACGTGCGCTGGTTCTCCTGCGTGCCGAACGCGGCGAAGATCGACGTGGGCGTTGTAAAGAACTGTCCCACCAGGCCCAGGCGGCCGGCGACATCGCCGAGCATCTCTTCCACCCGATGCGAGGAGTGGCCGAGCGCGTGCAGCGAGCGGCCCAGCCGGAGCAGGAACGCGATCGCGGAGTCTTCGTCGCCGGGATGCTCCGCCGGAGGCGCCAGGCTCATAGCAGCGTGCGGATCCAGCCGCCATCCACGGGGATCGACGTGCCGGTGATGTAGCTGGCCCGCTCCGAAGCGAGAAACGCGGCCAGCGCGGCGAATTCGCGCACGTGCCCGAGTCGCCCCGCGGGGATCTCGCGTTCCCAACGCGCGGTCACCTGTTCCGGCGTGACGGACTCGCGGCGCGCGGTCGCCTGCGCCAACTCTTCCAGGCGCTCGGTGCGCGTGAAGCCGGGCATCAGGTTATTCACCGTGATCCCGTGGGGTGCCACCTCGTTCGCAAGCGTGCGCGCCCAGCCGGTGACGGCGGCGCGAAGGCTGTTCGACAGGACCAGGCCGTCGAGGGGCTGCTTCACCGCGATGGACGTGACGTTGAGGATCCGGCCCCAGCGGCGCTCCTTCATGCCGGGCAGCACGCGGCGCGCGAACTCGAGCGGCGAGAACAGCGTGAGCTCGACAGCCTTCTGCCATGCCGCGGCATCGTGCGCCTCGAACGTGCCCGGGGGCGGTCCGCCGCTGTTCGTGACCAGCACATCCACTCGTCCCCAGCGCTCGAGCGTGGCGTCCACCAGCGCGGCGATGTCCTCCGGGCGCGACACGTCCGCGGAGCGCGCCAACACCTCGGCGCCGGTGGCGGTGGCCAGCTCGCGCCCCGCGGCCGCGATGCCCCGCGCGTCACGCGAGCAGATCGCCAGGCTCGCGCCCTCGGCCGCGAGCTCATGCGCGACGGCGCGGCCGAGGCCCTTTGACGAGGCGGCCACGAGAGCGACCTTGCCCCGGAGCCCCAGATCCATGGCGCTACTTCTGCGATTCGCGCAGGTAGGCGTCGGTCTTGTTCACCCAATCCCAGCGGGGCGGGCTGAACACGTCGATGCACGCCACGTGGTCGAGTGCTTCGGCCCGGTGCGGCACGTTGGGGGGCAGGTGCAAGACCTCGCCGGCCTTCACGTCGATCACGGTCTCCTCCTCGCCCACCCAGAAGCGCAGCGTGCCCTTGGTGACGAGGCTGAACTGCTCGTTGACGTGGTGGTGCTTCGGCGCTCCACCGCCGGGGGCCAGGAACACCTGTGCGATGGTGAGGTGGTCTCCGTTCAACAGCCGACGATCGAACGTCGCGTTCACGTGGTCGAGCGGCAGCGCTTCCCAGCGCGCATGCGTCACGGGCTTCAAGGATTCCATGTGAGACTCCTCCGGGAGGGCGTGTCCCTCCGCTGCGGGCCGGATCAGACCACTTCGAAGTCCGGCGCCTTCTCGATGGCCCCACACGCAAACGCGCGGTCGTAGAGCAGTCGCAACCCAGCCCGGCCGCGCTCGCCCATGTCGAGCGTGAGATCGTTCACGTACATGTGCACGAACTTCTTGCCCTGCGCGGTGTCCAGTCCACGGCCGAACTGGAGCGCGTAACGGATCGCCTCGTCCTCGTGCGCGAACGCCGCCTGGATGCTGGCGCGGAAGCCGGTGCTGCACGCCCGCATGAGCGGAGCGCCGAGATCGCGGCGCACGACGTCCAGGCCCAGAGGCACCGGGAGTCCGTCGCGCGTCTGCCACAGCTCACCGAAGTCGAGCACCTTGGCGAGGCCCTCGGCGCGATAGGTGAGCTGGCTCTCGTGGATGATGACGCCGGCCTCCACCTCGCCCGCGAGCACCGCGCGCGGGATGTCGTCGAACATCACATCGACCGGCTCCGCGTCGGGACACTCGATGCGCAGCAAGAGCGCCGCGGTGGTGAGCCGGCCGGGGACGGCGACACGTTTGCCCGCCAGGCTCGCCAGGCTGCGCGCCGCGCGGGCGACGAGCACCGGCCCGTAGCCCCAACCGAAGCTGGCGCCGCAGGCCAGGACCGCGTAGCGATCGGCGATGTGGGCATACGCGTGCGCGCTGCACGCCGTGATCTCGAGGTCGGCCCGCTCGATGGCGCGCAGGTTCAGGCTCTGGATATCTTGAAGTACATGCTCGACGCGGCAGCCGTCGATCCCCGCTTCGCCGGTGTGGAATCCGTAGAACATGTAGGCGTCGTCGGCGTCGGGGCTGTGGCCGAAACGGATGGTGCGCAGCTCGGTGGGGGAGGCGGTCATGCGGGTCTCTCGGGTCGGACGACGTACACCCCGGGGCGGAACGTGGCTGGAAGGCCGCGAACATAGCGCACCGGAACTCGCCGCGCAGGCCGGGTTTCGTGCCCGGAACCGCGCTCCGCGTGCTAGCCTATCGGGACACGCTTTAGCTCCGGGCACCGCCCCGGGCGCACTGAACCCACGGGAAACCCACCCCATGCGCGCACCCTCGAGCATCCCCGTGCAGCCGAGCCCGGCCGCGACGCACGCGGTCCTCTCCGCCATCGGCGTCGCCCTGCTGCTCGCCGCGGCCAGCCCCGGGCGCGCCGCCTGGCGCACGCATGCGGGTGACGCGCAGCACACCGCCCAGAGCACGGTCCCCACCCAGCCGCTCCAGGTCGTGCACTGGCAGACGCCGGTGGACCTGGCGCCCCAGTACAGCGGCACGAACCTGCTCGTCCACTACGGCTCGCCACTTGTGACCGAGGGCAATACCGTCCTGTTTGCGCTCAAGCTCGGGGTGGCCGACACGTTCCAGGTCGAGGCCCGCCGCGGCGCCGACGGCTCGCTGTTGTGGACGCTCGACACCGATTACATCCTGCCGCCGCACAACTGGACGCCCAGCGTCGGACTCACGATGACACCGCAGGGGCGTCTCTACGTGCCCGCGGCGGGCGGCACGCTGCTGTGGACGGACGCGCTCGACGCGCCAGCGGCGCACAGCGCGACACGCGTGGCGTTCTTCGGCGACGCGACCTACGCCGCGAACACCGCGGCGATGAACGCGAGCCTGCGCATCTGCACGCCGCTCACCAGCGCGGACGACGGCAGCGTGTACTTCGGTGTGCGCGCCGTGAACACGAACCCCCTCGACATCACCAGCGGCCTCGCCTGCGTGGATCGCGACGGGAACGGGCGATTCGTCTCGGCGACCGCCGCCAGTGCGGGCCTGTGCACCCAGTTCGCCATGAACTGCGCGCCCGCGCTGAGCGCGGATGGCAGCCTGCTTTACGTGGCGGGGCGTGCCAGCTCGAGCACACCGGGCTACCTGCTCGCGCTTCGCACCGCGGACCTCACCACGCGCGCGATCGTGGCGCCGGCGGACCCGCTCACCGGCCAGCCCGCGACGGTGCCCAATGACGGGACCTCGTCGCCGATGGTGGCACCGGACGGGCGCGTGTTCTACGGCGTCCTCGGTACGCCGTTCGGCACGAACGCGTCCCGTGGCTGGCTGTTGCAGTTCGATTCGCTGCTGGTCTCGACCGGAGCGCCGGGGGCGTTCGGCTGGGATGTCACGCCGTCGCTGGTGCCGACCTCGGCGGTGCCGGGCTATGCCGGCGGGGCCGCCTACCTGCTCGCCACCAAGTACAACCTGTACGCGGGCGCGGGCGATGGCGTGAACAAGCTGGCGGTGCTCGACCCGGACGACACGCAGATCGACGCATTCGCGACCATCCCCGTCATGAAGGAAGTGCTGCTGATGCCGGGCCCGACCCCGGACCCCGAGCCGGGCCCCTGGTACCCGAACGCGGTGAAGGAGTGGTGCATCAACACCGCGGCCGTTGACCCGTTCACGAAAGCCGTGCTCGCGGGCTCGGAAGACGGGAAGCTCTACCGCTGGGATCTCCCGACCAACGCGCTCGTGGAGAGCGTGGTGCTCACGCCGGGCCTGGGCGAGGCCTACACGCCCACGTTGGTGGGTCCCGACGGACAGGTGTACGCCATCAACAACGCCACGCTGTTCGCGGTCGGGGCGGCGCAGGTGAGTGCTCCACCGCTCGGGCCGCCCGCCAGCGTGTCGCTGGCCGCGCCCGTGCCGAGTCCCTCGGCCGGCCTGACCACGTTGCGCTTCTCGCTGGCGACCCCCGCGCGCGTCACGCTTGAGGTGCTGGACCTGGCGGGCCAGCGTGCCCGCAACAGCGCGCACGGCGTGCTGGAGATGCACCCACGGGGGCACGGGGTCCTTCGTAACCCCGCCAAGCACTACGCCCCGTCACCCAACGACGCCTACGTCCCCGGTCCGCTCATCCACAAATTCAACCTCGCCGAAGGCGTGATGCTCGGCGGCACGCTCGAACCGCCGCGCCGCGGGCAGGGGCCGAGGCTCGTCGCCGTCACCAGCATCGAGGGCGCCGACCCGAAGC
>JANNKI010000136.1:0-3257 GCA_031396225.1 bacterium
GTTGAGCGCCCGGGAGGCACTCGCCGCGGCCGAGCGGTGCGAGGCGCTGCCCGCCGCCACGCTCGAGGAGCGCGTGAAGTTCGCGGTGTCGAGCCTGGCGCCGAGGGGCGTGCGCCGGTCAGCGCAGGTCGCGAGTAGCCCGGGCTGACGCCTCCGGCCGCCGCCTCGGATACCGAAGCTCGGAGTGCCTGAACTCATCCCAGCCCGCCACACGCTGCGTGCGCGCGAGCGCTCTGCTAACCTGCCCGGTCGTTCCCATTCGCGTCCACCTCGGGAAGATCGTCCATGAACCCCATGCGCAGCCTCATCCTCGCCGGTGCGCGCAGCGCCTGGCTCCAGCGCCAGGCCACGCGACGCCGATTCGTGAAGCTCGCCGTGCGTCGCTTCATGCCCGGTGAGACCGTGGACGAGGCGCTCGTGGCCGCGGGGGAGCAGAACCGCCTTGGAATCGCCGTCACGCTCACCCACCTGGGCGAGAACCTTCGCGACCGCGCCGAGGCCGACCAGGTGCTGGCGCACTACCTCATCACGCTCGATCGCATCCGCCTCGCCGGCATCCGTGGGGAGGTGTCGGTGAAGCCCACTCAGCTGGGGCTCGACATCGACGCGGCGCTCTGCACCGAGCACACGCGAACGTTGGCCGAGGCAGCGCGCGTTCACGGCAGCCGCCTGTGGATCGACATGGAAGGCACCGCCTACACCGAGGCGACGCTCGCGCTCTACCGCGAGGTGCGGCGCACGCACGCGAATGTGGGCGTGTGCCTACAGGCCTACCTGCGGCGCACGCGTGCCGACCTGGAATCGTTGCTGCCGCTGGGGCCGGCGATCCGCATCGTGAAGGGCGCCTACGCCGAGCCCGCGGAGCTGGCGTTTCCCGACAAGCGCGAGGTGGACGAGAACTTCCACTGGCTGGCGGAGCGGCTGTGGAGCCACGACGCGCGCACCGCCGGCGCCTGGACCACGCTCGGCACGCACGACCACGCGTTGATCCTGCGGCTGGAGCAGACGGCCGGTCGCACGGGTGTCTCGCCGAACGCCTACGAGTACGCGCTCCTCTACGGCATCGGACGCGCCGAGCAACTTCGACTCATCAAGGCCGGGCGCAGCGTGCGCGTGCTCATCAGCTACGGCGCTCACTGGTTCCCCTGGTACATGCGCCGACTGGCGGAGCGGCCCGCGAACCTGCTGTTCGTGGCGAGGAGCATGTTCTCGGGATAAAACGCCGAAGACGCCGCCCCCTCGCTGCGAGAGGACGGCGTCCTGGAACTTCCGGCGGTGCTTACCAGCGCGGCGGCTTCGCGAACCCGAGGTCGCCATCGCGCTCGTTCAGCCGATCGCGACGGTCGTTGCGGATCGGGAAGATGCCGAGCGCACGCAGGCCCGAGGCGTACTCGTAGCGGAAGATGATGCGGTCAGCCGCGGCTCTCTCCGGCGTGAACTGCACCTGCCGAACGCGGTCCGTCCGACGCTCGCCCCAGCCGGTGCCCGGGAACGAGCCGCCGTTCTCCTGCTCGCCGCGCGCCATGTTGTCCTGCGCCTCGGGCGTCATCGCCCGGGCCCGCGACTCGGGAACGTTTTCCTGCGTCATGGGCGCGCGTTCGCCCCTGGAGTCGTCACTGCGCGCCTGCGGAGCCTCACTCGGCGCGGGCAGACTCGAGGATGGGCCGCCGTCGCGGTAGCCGCCCTTCACCCTGCCCCAGTCGGTGTCGCGCTTGTCCCACCACGTCTGCTGCTCGCGGAACGCCAGCACGCGGATCCAGCCCATGTCGGAATTCGACTGCCCCGTGCGCTCGGCGTAGCTCCGGCGCTCGTCCACGAACACGAACCGGCGGATCTCGTCGAGCGACGAGCGCCAGCCGCGAATGGTGGCCTGCTCCCAGGGACCGAGCACGTACATGGGCTCGTGCGACTGGAGCCGGGTGATCTCGCCGTTCACCGCGTTCAGGCCGTCCACCGCGAGCAGCACGGCGACTCGCCGACCGGTGTTGTTGCGCAGCACGAGCGAGTAGTTGCGGCCGGCGAACGCCTGCACATAGCGACGGTCGGAACGGCCGGGCGCCCAGTAGAGGGGCGCGGCTTCGCCGTCCACGCGCAGTTGCACGTCCACCAGGCGGCCATCGGCCCACGTTTCGAGGCTGCGCAGGCTCGAGCGGGAGGCTTGAACGGAGCGCTCGTCGTGGTCCGCCATGGCGGGGGCGGCGAGCAGCGCCAGCGCAAGCAACGCCGCGGAACGGGTGAGCAGCGACAGGATGGAGGACCTGAGGGATTCGCGGCGCGATTTCGCGTCGGCGGTCGGGTGCGACGTCGTTGCGAGCTTCATGGTGTTCTCCTTTCGGACTCGCCGGGGTTGCACCGGATCGGTCACGCAGGAAGTACGCCAGCGTCCCCGACCTATTCCCGGCCCCGCCCGGGCACCACCCTGAGGCATGCGGCGCAAGGGTTTGGCGGGGAGGGCTGACTCACGGGAGCGCCACCTGGGCGAGTCTTCCCAAACGCAGGAGCGGCGGTCGCGCCACGCCGCGGCGCGACTTGCCACATCCGCTCCCTCTGCGAGCCGCTCGCGGCCGGCGTGGAGCGCGCGCTTGTCCAGATCCACGAGCGCCGGCGCGCCGTGGATGCTACATCCCCATGATGCGGTAGCCGGCGTCCACGTACAGGACCTCGCCGGTGATGCCGCTCGACATGTCGCTCAGCAGGAACAGCGCCGTCGCGCCCACCTCGTCCTGAGTGATGTTGCGCTTGAGCGCGGCGCGCTCGGCGTGCTCCTTGTACATGCCGGTGAAGCCCCGCACGCCCCGCGCCGCCAGCGTGTTCACCGGGCCGGCGCTCACGGCGTTGACCCGGATGTTCCTCGGACCCAGCTCCCACGCCATCTGGCGCGTGATCTGTTCCAGCACGGCCTTGGCGCTCCCCATGACATTGTAATTGGGCACCGCGCGCTCGGAGGCGAGATAGGTGAGCGATACGATCGTGGCGCCGTTCTTCTCGAGCAGCGGCAGCACGCGATTCGAGACGTTCAGGAGCGAATAGGCGCTCACCTCGAGCGTCAGCCGGAATCCGTCGCGCGACGTGGCCACGAACGAGCCCTCGAGGTCTTCCTTCTTCGCGAACGCCACGCCGTGCACGAGCATCTCCAGCGAGCCCCAGCGCTCGCCGAGCGCGTTCGCCACGGCATCGATCTGCGCGTCGTCGGTCACGTCGCAGGGCAGCACGAGCGTGCCCGGCAGCGTGGCGGCCAGCTCCTCGACGCCCGCCTT
>JANNKI010000175.1:0-4802 GCA_031396225.1 bacterium
GCCCTCGATGACGAACTCAGCGTCGGCGGGCACGAGCATGTCGAGCGTGCGTGCCTTTGCGAGCCGCGTGAAACGGCCGCGCAGGAATCCGGCAAAGGCCAGCTCGTCGATGCCCTCGGGAAGCGGCGCGACGCCCGCGAGCAGCGTGGCGGGATCAGCGCCCACGGCCACCGCCACCTCGAGCGGAGCCCCTCGCTTCTCGGCCTTGTGATAGTGGAACCCGCCGCCCTTGCCGATCTGCCAGTGCATGCCGGTCGTCTTCTCGTCGTAGACATGGATGCGATAGAGGCCGAGGTTGCGCTTGTGCGTTTCGGGGTCCTCGGTGAACACGAGCGGGAACGTGATGAAGCGTCCGCCGTCCTGGGGCCACAGCTGGAGGATCGGCAGCGGCGAAAGATCCGCGCCAAGCGACAACTCCTGCGCGGGGCCACTCCCGAGTCGCACGGGACGCGACGCGAGCACGCGCCCCGTATGGCGCCGGAGGCGCCAGAGATCCAAAACGTCGCGCGGTGGGAGCGCGTGGAAGATCTCCTCGATCTCGGCTCCGACCGCGCGCGCCGTCCTGCCGATGGCCCATTCGATGCGCCGCGTGGCCGCCAGAACGTTCACCGCCAACGGGAAGCGCGCGCCGCGCACGTTCTCGAACACCAGCAGCGGCCCCTGCGTGCGCGCCTCGCGGCAGGCGATCTCGGTGACCTCGTAGCGCCAGTCCACTTCGCGCGTGATGCGTTTCACGTCGCCCTTGGCGTCGCAGGCGGCCACGAACTCTTGAAGTGTGCGAAAGCTCATTCCAGCTCGCCTTCGCGCCAGCCCTCGCCCGAGGGTTCCCCGAGCAGGTGCAGCACCTTGTCCGTGAAGCCCGACACGAGCTGCTGGAGGTCGGTGGGGTTCCGGTACCAGGGCGGCGACACCGGCATGATCACGGCGCCCTCGCGCGACAAGCGCAACATGTTCTCGAGCGCGATGCCCGAGAGCGGTGTCTCGCGCACGCACACGATCAGGCGCATGCGCTCTTTCAGCGCCACGGCGGCCGCGCGAGTGACGAGCGTGTCGGCGATGCCGGCAGCGATCTTGGCCAGCGTGCTCACGCTGCACGGCAGGATGATCATGGCGTCGTGGCGATTGCTGCCGGAGCTGAACGGCGCGGCCAGGTCGTCGTCGCGGAACACCTTTCGCACGTGCGGCTCCAGGTCGGCGGGCTTCATTCCCAACTCGCTGGCGAGCACGTGGCGCGCCCAGTCCGTGAGGATCAGGAACTTGTCCCCCGGGCAGCGCCGCACGAAGTCCACGCCGTAAGCGGCGCCCGAGGCGCCCGTCATGGCGATCAGGTAGCGCGCCACGCTCAGAGCCCGCCGCCGGCCATGCGCGCGGCGAGCACGGCGACCAGCACGAGAAAGCCCACGAACACGTTGGTCTTGAAGAACGCGAGGTTCACGTTCTCGGCCCAGCGCTGTTCGAGCCACAGCAGCACGATGGCGCCGCACAGGGCCACTGCCGTTGCCGCGAGCCAGAGCGGTCGCGGCGCGCCGTCGACGAACGCCACGCGCGCCAACGCCCACGCCAGCGCCGCCATGGCGGCCAGGTGCAGCGCCCACGACACGCGCAGCGCCCGTTCGCGCCCCAGCCACACCACCATGCTGTGCACTCCGGCACCGCGATCGAACGCCTCATCGAGCGTGGCATAGATGATGTCGAAACCAGTCACCCAGCAGAGCGCGAATGCGGCCAGCGCGAATGCGGCCCCTCCGTCACGCAGGTCGGGATGCGCGGCGGCGAAGCCGGCGAGTGGAGCCAGCGCGAGTGCCACGCCCACGCCGGCGTGGCAGAAGGGCGTGAAGCGCTTCAAGTACGGATAGAGCGCGAACACGGCGAACGGAACCACGGCGACGCTCAGGTACCAGCGCCCCAACGCGGCGCAGGCCGCCACGTACACGACCGTGCTCGCGGCGAGCAGCGCGAGCGCCTCGGCGAGCTTCATGCGGCCCGCGGGCAACTCGCGGACGAGCGTGCGCGGGTTCCGGGCGTCGAGATGCCGATCGATGACGCGATTGAGCGTCATGGCGGCGGTGCGAGCACCCACCGCGGCCAGCGCCACGAGCGCCCAGTGCCCCCAGGAGAGCGCGGGCCCGCGGACGGAGAACACGCCCGCCAGGATGAGCGGCAGCGAGAAGAGCGTGTGCTCGAAGCGCACGAACGAGACGTACGTGCGCAGGCGGCCGGGTGCTGGGATGGCGGTGGTGGCGGTGGTCATTTGGGGTTGCGCGCGTCGTGCCAGCGCGGCCGACCAGTCTAACGGCGTTCGGGACCCCGGACCAATCGAGAGCCGGCGAGCGAGAGCCGGCATCGCGGGACGCCCCGCTCGCAGCCTCGCGATTGGCAGGCGCAGCCCGCTGTGGTCGAATCAGCGGCGTCCTCAACCTCGTTCCGGCGGTCCGCTGCCCTTCCCGGCCTCTCCGTGCCTCAGCTTCAGGAGTCGACGAAGTGATCGAACCCTTCCTGTTGGCGATCCTGCTCGCGACCGGGCCGACCGACACGCTGGTGGTTCCCATGCGCGAGATCGTGGTGAGCGGTTCGCGCGTTCGCCAGTCGCTGCTGCGCACGCCTGCAGCCGTGAGCGTGGTGGACCGCGCGCAGTTCGCGAATGGTCGCGGCATCGGCCTGGACGAGCTGCTCGCAGGAGTACCGGGCGTCCTCGTGCAGAGCCGCGGCGGATCACAGGACGTACGCATCACGATCCGCGGCTACGGCGCGCGCGGCAACGGCGAACGTTCGAACGCCGGCAGCTTGCGCGGCATCCGGGTGCTCTCCGATGGCATCCCGGTCTCGGAACCCGACGGGCGCACGAGCCTCGACCTGGTGGACGTGGGCACCGCGGACCGGGTGGAGATCTCGCGCAGCAACGTCTCGGCACTCTACGGCAACGCCTCGGGCGGTGTGGTCCACCTGCGCACGAACATGGAGTTCGACAAACCCTACCAACGCGTGGAAGTGCGCGGCGGGTCGTTCGGCCTGCGCCGCGACCAGGTGGCGTTCGGCTTCGTGGCCGGCCGCGGACGCGGCGTGGTGAGTGGTTCCAACACCACGTACGACGGCTGGCGCCAACACAGCGACAGCAAGTCGGCGCAGGCCCACGTGCGCTTCAGCGCGCCGCTCGGCGAGGGGGACGACGACCGACTCCTGCTGATCGGCGACTTCGCGAACAACCTGATCCGGTTCCCGGGGCCGCTCACGGAGCCAGAGTTCGCTGCCGACCCCCCGATGGCCGCTCCGGCCTACGTGAGTCGTGACGAGCGGCGCTTCAACCGGATCGGGCGCGTGGCAGGCACGTTGGACCACTCGTTCTCGAAGCGGCAGTCGCTGTCGCTGAGCCTGTTCGCGGAGCCCAAGGCCCTGCAGCGCTCGGAGCGCAGCCGCTATCGAGACTTCACGCGTTTCCACGTGGGTGGCCAGGCGGTGTGGAGCCTGGAGTGGGCGGTCCGCGAGGGGCTCGTCGGCCACGCGTCGGCCGGCGTCGACGAGGCGCTCCAGGACGGCAGCATCCTGTTCTGGAACCTGAACCCGGACGGCACTCGCAGCACCACGATCCGCGCGAACAAGCGCGAGGCCGCAAACAGCGCCGGCGCCTTCGTGCAGCAGTCGTTCACCTGGAGCGCCCGCTGGTCGCTGCAGGGTGCGTTGCGGTACGACGACCTTGGCTACGTGTCCGAGGACTTCCTCGCGCCGGGCCTCAGTGCGGATCGGCACTTCACCCGGCTGACACCCAAGCTCACCGCCAGCTGGCTCAGCGCGGACCACACAGTGTTCGCCGCCCTGGGAGGCGGCGTGGAGGCCCCCGCCTTCAATGAGATCGACGCGCCCCCGCCGTTCGACGCCACCACCTCGTTCAATCCGTTCCTCGATGCGATGCACTCCACCACGTACGAGCTGGGCGCGCGAGGATCGTTCGCGAACCGCATCGGCCGCTGGCGCTACGACACCGGCGTGTTCTGGATCGTGACCGAGAACGACATCGTGCCGTGGGCCGGTGGCGCGTACTTCTTCACCGCGGGCAGGTCGCGCCGTCGGGGCGTGGAGGCCGCCCTCGACTGGCAACCGACGACGCGCTTGACGCTGCGCGGCGCGGGCACGTTCTCGAGGAACGAGTACGTGGATTACCTGAACGACCTGGGCGACTACTCGGGCAACGAGATGCCGGGCCTGCCCTCGGCGTCCTGGTCCGTCTCGGCACGCGTGGAGCTGCCGCGCGGACTCGCCCTGAGTGTTTCGACCGATGGCTTGGGCCGCTACTTCGCGGATGATGCCAACACCGTCCGCGCGTCGAGCCACGGACTCCTGCACGCGTCGATCGACTACTCGATCCAGACGCCGCACCTCGGGCTGCGGGCGTTCCTGTCGGGCCGGAACCTGCTCGACCAGCAGCACGTTGCCTCGGTGTTCATCAATCCCCTGCGGGACACACCGAGTGATCCGCTTCGCTACATCGAGCCCGGGTTGCCGCGACAGTTCATCGCGGGACTCTTGCTGACGCGCTGACCGATGCACCGGTTGGCTCGTCGCCGGCGGGGCACGATCTCGAGGGCGGCCCGGGTCTGTGCGATCGCCTCCCTGGATTCCCGCGGGGCAGGCGGCCAGCGCGCGCGGCGCATCGGGCGATCGGCCCCCGATGAACGATCCCCTCCGCTGCCCGCGGCCGCCGCCTGCTCCCACGGCCTACTTGATGGAGTCGGCGCCGGAAGTCCGGGCAGCCTGGGCCGCCCGGGGCTGAGCCGCTCCCGGTGAACTCCTCGATGTCGTTCCGCCGC
>JANNKI010000210.1:0-5451 GCA_031396225.1 bacterium
ATCCACGACCTCGAATACGTCGGGCTGGGCGAGGTGCTGGAAATCCTGGGCCACGCCGGCGACGGTGGCTCGATACTCGTTGTCGCTGGGGCCATGCGGTAGCGCCAGCACCGAAAAGAACCGTGGATCGCGCACCATCACGGCGCCGGTCACCTCGAGCTCGGCGGCCGTGGCGGCCAGCATGTTCTCGAATACGCCAGCAGATCGCCGCAGGTCGTCGGCGAGCGCCTGCTCGCTCCGCTGCGAGATGCCGCGGTCCACCAACCACAGCGTGGCGCCGGCCAGCGCCAACAGTGGCAGCGCGGTGAGCGAGAGGATCTTCCAGCGCAGTCCAAGGCGCGGCATCAGAGCCTCACGTCCAGCGTGACGGCGCCCGCGGCGGGGACCTCCACGTCGGCCGTTCCTTCGCCCAGGTCGGGGTGCCACCAGCGCATGCGATAGCGCCCCTCGGGCAGGGCTCCCAACTCAAATCGTCCGTCATTTCCTGGACGAGCCCACGCGGCGGTAGGCGTCACGAAGATGAACGCGGCCATGTCCGAATGGATGTCGCAGAACACGTTCACCACGCCGGACCGCGGGAACTGCACCGTGCGCGACTGCCCGCTTGGATACTTGCCCAGGTCGAATCGCCGGCTGGGCGAGACGCTGAACACGTTGTGATAGATCGGATCGAAGTTCGGGAACTCCACCGACCCGCCCACGGGCACCACGACCACCCGCGGATCGAAGGATTGCCCGCGTTGCGCGAGTTGCGGGTGCGACTTCGGGACGGAAGCGCGAACGCCGGCGGGCACGGTTTCCACGTAAAGCACGACGTCGGTGACGAGGCCGCGTGCCGGGCGTTTCGGGGCGGGTAGACTCGAGGCCCGGCCCGCATAGGGTCGGAAGCTCGGCGCCTCGGAACGCACGGCCGGCACGCTCACGCGTCCGGTGATGGATCCGGCGGATGTGGGGGCGGCCAGGCACAAGGCGAGGACGCCGGCGGGGATCACGCGCATCGCTGCTTCCCTGAGCGGTGGAACTGAAACCGTGGACTCTGGCGTTATCGGCTGCAGGCAAGCGTCACTGCACTCTCCGGATGCGCTCGCGCCGCAGGCGCGCACACCTCACTCCACGCGTTATCTCGGCCACGTGCAACATGAAGGGCCCAAGCCGTTTGGCCAGGGCCCTTCAAGTGAACGATCAACGGGCTTCAGCGATATGCGGGCAGCCCCGTGACGGCCTCGCCCAACACGAGCGTGTGGATGTTGTGCGTGCCCTCGTACGTGTACACCGATTCGAGATTGCACATGTGGCGCATCACCGGGTACTCGGCCGTGATGCCGTTGGCGCCCAGGACGTCGCGCGCCTCGCGCGCGATCTCCAGCGCGATCTGGCAGTTGTTGCGCTTGGCCAGCGAGACCTGCGCCGCGGTGCTCGTGCCGCGTTCCTTCATGCGGCCCAGTTGTACGCACAGCAGTTGCGCCTTGGTGATCTCGGTGAGCATGTCGGCCAGCTTGGCCTGCACGAGCTGGTACTGGCCGATGGGCTTGCCGAACATGATCCGGATCTTCGAATACTCGGCGGCCGAATGGAAGCAGGCCATGGCCGCACCCACCACGCCGAACGCGATGCCGAATCGAGCCTGCGACAGGCAGCCGAGCGGGCCCTTGAGACCCTCGACGTTCGGCAGGATCGAGTCGTCCGGCGTGAACACGTCCTGGAGGATGAGTTCGCTGGTCACCGAGGCGCGCAACGAATGCTTGCGCTTCTGCTCGGGGGCCGAGAAGCCCTTGGTGCTGGTGTCCACGATGAAGCCGCGGATGACCTCGCGGCCCTTCGCCTCGTCCCTGAGCTTGGCCCAGACGATGGCCACATCCGCCACGGTGCCGTTCGTGATCCACATCTTGGCGCCGTTCAAGACGTATCCGCCGTCCACCTTCTTCGCGCGCGTGAGCATGCCGCCGGGGTCGGAGCCGAAGTCGGGCTCGGTCAGCCCGAAGCACCCGATCACCTCGCCCTTCGCCATCCGCGGCAACCACTTCATGCGCTGCTCCTCGCTGCCGTAGGCGTAGATGGGGTACATGACGAGCGAGCCCTGCACGGAGGCGAACGAGCGCAGGCCGGAATCGCCGCGCTCCAACTCCTGCATCGCGAGCCCATAGGCGGTGGCCGACACGCCCGCGCAGCCGTACTTTTCGGGCAGCGAAGCGCCGAGCAGGCCCATCTCGGCGATCTCGGGGATGACGTCCTTGGGGAAGTAGGCCTTCTCGTAGGCCTCCTCGATCAAGGGCAGGTAGCGTTCCTCGACCCAGTCGCGCACGTGGTCGCGGATCTGGATCTCGTCCTCTTGGAGGAGCGAGTCGATCTCGTAGAAATCCACACCGGTGAAGCGGGCCATGAGGGGCTCCAGTCGTGACGGGCGCGGGCGGCGCGCGGGCGGGCGGGCAGGATGAGCGCGGGCGAGTATACGGGGGGCTCCGAAGCCCCCACAAACCCACGCCGGCCGCTCCGTCGCGCCCGCTCGAAGGCAGGGCGGCAGTGAGGCCGACGGCGTTGCGGCGGCGCGCGGGGAGGGCGTAGGGTCGCCCGTGCATGCCCTCTCGCGCCCTCTCACTCAAGGAGCCGCCATGTCCTGCTCCCGCGTCGTCATCATCGCCGCCCTCGCGGTGTTGCTCGTGAATCTCGCCTCTCCGGAGTTCGATGCGTTCGCAGGCACGCCCGGCACGGGCCGCGCGAGCGCGTCGCGATCGGTGGTCTATGGTCGGCACGGCATGGTGGCGTGCGCCCAGCCACTCGCGGCGCAGGCGGGCCTCGAGGTGCTGAAGGCTGGCGGGAGTGCTGTGGACGCGGCCATCGCCGTCAACGCCTGCCTCGGCCTCATGGAGCCCACTGCCAACGGCATCGGCGGTGACCTGTTCGCCATCGTGTGGGATCCCAAGACCCAGAAGCTTCATGGTCTCAACGCGTGCGGCCGTTCGCCGCTCGGATTGAAGCTCGATCAGATCCCCGCAGAGGCCGACGGAACCATTCCGCTCTACTCCCCGTACGCGTGGAGCGTACCGGGTTGCGTTGACGGCTGGGCCGAGCTGCACAAGCGATTCGGCAAGCTCACGCTCGCACGTGACCTCGCGCCGGCGATTCGTTTTGCCGACGAAGGCTTTCCGCTCTCGCCGGTGATCGCCGGGGATTGGGCGCGCTCCGTGAGCCGCTTCAAGGACAAGCCCGGTTTCGCCGACGTTTTCATGCCCGGAGGGCGCGCGCCCGCCGAGGGCGAGATCTTCCGCAATGCCGCGCTCTCTCGCACGCTCAAGCAGATCGCCGAGCGCGGACGCGACGCCTACTACAAAGGGGCCATCGCGCAGGAGTTCGTGCGTTACTCGAAGGAGTTCGGCGGATTCTTCACGCTCGAGGATTTCGCGAAGCACCGCTCCGAGTGGGTGGATCCCGTGGGCACGGACTACCGGGGCTACACCGTCTGGGAGCTGCCGCCGCCGGGGCAGGGCATCGCCGCGCTCCAGCTCCTGAACATCCTCGAGAACTTCGACCTGAAGGCCATGGGCCGGAACTCGGCCGACTTCTGGCACTTGTTCACCGAGGCCAAGAAGCTGGCGTTCGCCGACCGCGCGCGCTATTACGCCGATCCCGACTTCGCTCGGATCCCGGTGGCGGAGCTGGTGTCCAAGAACTACGCGAAGCAGCGCTCGGCCCTGCTCGACCTGAAGCGGGCCGCCACCACCGACCTGCCCGGTGAGCCCGCGGCGCTCAATCGTCCCGAGACCACGTACCTGTGCACGGCCGACGCGAGCGGCATGATGGTGTCGCTCATCCAGAGCAACTACACCGGCTTCGGAAGTGGCTACTGCATCCCCGCGCTCGGGTTCGGCATCCAGGACCGCGGCAACCTGTTCGACCTCAAGCCCGGAAGGCCCAACTCGTATGCCCCGGGCAAGCGGCCCTTCCACACGATCATACCGGCATTCATGACAAGGGACGGAGCGCCGCTGCTGGCGTTCGGGCTGATGGGCGGCGACATGCAGCCGCAGGGCCACGCGCAGGTGGTGGTGAACCTGGTGGACTTCGGCATGAACCTTCAAGAGGCGGGCGACGTCATCCGGTTCCACCACTCGGGCTCGAGCGAGCCCACGGGCACGGTCATGAAGGACGGAGGCGTGCTGCACATCGAGGATGGGCTCCCCGAGTCCGTGCTCGCCGAGCTCAAGCGTCGCGGCCATCGCCTCGAAAGCGAGGCTGTGGGAGCCTACGGCGGCTACCAGGCCATCTGGCGCGATCCCCGGTCGGGCGTGTACTCGGGCGCGACCGAGCGCCGCAAGGACGGCTGCGCGATCGGGTACTGATGCGCGCTCAATCCCGGCGAGCGATGCGGTTCCTGTCGGACGCGGTGGCGCTCGCGGTGCTCGTGTTCGCGCCGGCGGCTCACGGCGCGGGCGCACGCTCGGTGGCGGCGCGCACCTGGACCGAGGTGCGGACGCCGCACGTATTGGTCCTCACCGACGGTGGGCGCGCGGTGGGGGAACGCGTGGCGGCGCGCATGGAGGACCTGCGCGCGGCGCTCGCCGCGGCAACTCCGGCGCTCGTGGCCGACGTGGCGCCCGTGCAGGTGATCGTGTTCCGCGACGAGGCGCTCGCGCGCGCCTACGCGCCCACGTGGCGCGGGCTCAAGGACGACGTGGCGGGCTTCTTCCATGCTGGGCCCGACCGGCGGCGGGTGATGTTCGTGGACGACCGCGGCCGCACGCCGAGCGTCGCGCAGCACGAGTACACGCACGCGCTGCTCGACGCGGCGCTGCCGGACGCGCCGCTCTGGCTGAATGAGGGCCTCGCGGAGTATTTCTCGACGTTTCGCGTGGAGGGGGAGCGCGCGCGTGCGGGCGGGCCGGTGCCGGCGCACGTCGAGTGGCTCGCGGACCACGAGCTTCTGTCGCTCTCGGAGTTGTTCGCGATGGGGCAGGGATCCTCCGCCTATCACGAAGGCGACCGTCGCGGCACGTTTTACGCCCAGTCCTGGGCACTCACCCACCTGCTGCTGTCGGGTCCCGGGTCCGACCCCGGCCGACTCGAGCGCGTTCTCGTGGCCACGCGCGACGGCGAGAAGTTCGCGACCGCGTTCCGTGCGGAGTTCGGCGATGAAGGCGTGCTGCGAAATCGGCTGTTCGCATTGCTCGAGCAGCGGCGCTTTCACGAGCGCGACTGGGCGAAGTCCACCGTGAGCCGCACCGGGTCCGCGCCGCGCGTGCGTGATCGCGTCTCGCCCGCCGACGTCCTGGCCTCGCTCGGCATCGGCTTCCTCGCGCGCCCGACACCGCAGCGCGAGGAAGCCGAAGAGCACCTGCGCGAAGCGTTGGCCCTCGATCCGCGCCATGCCGATGCGTGCGCCGGCATGGGCTGGCTCCAGCTCCAGCGCGGCCGCCGGGCCGAGGCCCGCACCTGGTTCGAGCGATCTCTCGCGCC